>NZGD01000093.1 GCA_002690925.1 Rhodopirellula sp. | reverse complement strand
TCGCAGGCAAAGCCGCCGTCGGTGAAGACCAGGGCACCTTCGAAGCCGTTAGGGCAGACGGGTGGGTTGGCCTCGTTGTTGATGCAGTAGCCGCTCCAGGACCCTTCGGCGTTTTCTTTGAAGGCGTAGCGTTCGCCTTCGTCGCAGGAGGTTTCACCGGAACAGACGGGGCGTTGGTCGTTGCCCCAGCCGATGGTGCCTTCGTAGTCTGCAGAATCAGAACTGCATTCGGGATCGGGGAAGTTGTTGCAGTAGTGATCGAGCGACGAGCCGGAGGCGCATTCCGGGACGCAGTATCCACCCTTCTCGTAGTACTCGCCGTTTTCCAGGCACTCGGGTGGTTCCTGTTCGAGTTGGCAGATGGGAGTCTGGCCGGGGGCGAGTTTGAAGCCGGGGCGACAGAAGCCGCATTCACTGGGGCCTTGTTCGTGGAGGAATTCGTTGTCGTCCGGGCATTCCTGGGTACCACCATAAACAACAGCTGCATTGACCCTGCCAGGATAGGAGGGCGCCGTGGTGCAGTCCGACTCGACCTCTTTGATGACCCAACAGAATTTGTCCTGGGGGTTATATTCGTCGTTACACTGTTGGAGCTTGCTCTGTACCTGTGAGCTGTTGGCTAACGAGCTGTAACTGCTCACCAGATACGCTTGGCAGGCGCCCGGGGAATGGTTGTGGAACTGGGTCGACCCATGCAGCCGGTAATAGACGCCCTCGTAAGCCAGTGTCGGCAGGGACATCAGGAGTAATAGGAGTGTGAGGGCGAGTCGTTTCATGGGGCACCAAGTAAAAAGGGCCGGATGTCCGGCCCTCTGGGTTTGTGTCAGTTGCCGTTGTATCCGAGGGCAAACATCGAGGCCCAGAGGGCCCCGATTAGTACACCAGTGAACATTACCGGCGCAGGATGCTGACGATCATGCCCAGACCGGTCACGATGGCGACCAGGGCAATCACGCCAGTGACGGCGGTGGTGACGTTGGTGGAACCGTCGGTGAAGGCGTCGTTGATCGCGGTGCTGTGATCAACGGCAGCGGCGGTACCTGCTGCGAAGCCTGCTACCAGGGCGGTGCCGATTTTGGCGCTGCGACGAGCCCAGACGCCGTTCTTTGCTTTTTTCATTTCGATTACTTGTGACATGGCTTTTTCTCCGGTTTGGTTTAAGTGACCTTTCGCATAACCTGGACAACCCGGCTTAGTCCGATTCCGATGGCCCAGAAGACCAGGGCCGAACCCATAACCAAGCCGATCATTTCAGGATCGGGCGAAAGGTATTCAGCAAACACCGTTTCGATGTCTTGTTGCTGAATCTCTTGTACCGTCCAGGTACCGCCTGTGCAGGCCATGACTGCGTTGCCGTTGATGGTTTCGCTGGTCAGGGTGCCGGTGCATTGGTAGTTCTGGACGGTTGGCATTCTTCAGTCCTGTTTCAGTTGATCAGGCTGCTGGTTTCTTGGTGACGTCCTGGGGTTTCATGTCCAGGGCCTTGAAGGTGATCTTGCCGCCCTGCCCGGCTTTCATCTGAGCCTTGACGGTGAACATGGCCGGGAGGCGCTCGGCGTGGTTGCGCAACTGGTCGATGTGTTTCCAGTCGCAGGCGATTTTCATGACTTCGTTGCCGACTCGGTTGTCGTCGTCAGCTTCTGCTGGGGAGTAGGCCCACAGGGAACCGCCTCGGTTGCCGTCGATGTCGTAGCGGGTGGCGCCGATGATCATGAGGTTCAGGTAGTTTTCCATTGGTTGTGTCCTCTGGTTTCGTTGGGTGGTGCTGGTTGTCCGGCTAAGCCGGATGTCGAATATTCGACATTGGTTTTCGTTACTGCCTTTCCTGGTGGTGATGGTGGAAAGGGTTTGAATTGGGTGTTGCGACCCCTTTGGGGCGGGCTCTACTCGCTCTGCTCCTGGCCCCTAAGGTGGCCACCCTTACGGGTAACGATCCCTGTCGCCTGCCGCACTCCGTTTGCCGCCTGTGCTCATGGTTCGGAATCAAGGGGCGGGCGTCCTCCCCCGACATCCTCACCACTCCGGATGCGCACTGTGGACCAGCCAGAGCCCGCCACAAGGCCAGGGGGCCTGCGGCCCTGGCGCTGCGCGCCAGCCTTGTAACGGTCACTGTCCGGCCCCCTTTTCGTGCGCGAGTGGTGACGATGACGGGGGCGGACTCGAAGGCTTTTCAGGGGGTTGGTCCTGAGTGCCAAAGGTCGGGCAGCCAGCGTCCAGCCATGCGGTCAGGACGGAACCACCGAGGGTCCAGAGGTCGGTGCCTCTCTGGATGGCTTCCTGTTGGAGCTGGAGATAGATGGAGGACGGGGCGCAGACGTAGAAACGGCGCTCTTTGTCTTCCACCTGGTCTTTTCGTGGTGGGATGTGGCTCATGGTTGCGTCTCCGTGACGGTGGGAAGATCCAGGTGGCCGCAGTCCCAGGCGTCCCGCAGTTGAATGAGGCGGTCAAAGGCCGGGCTGTGATGGCCGCTGGCTTCCAGTTCGTGGATCAGGGCGTCGGTAAAGCCGGCTTTGCAGCGGGCCATGTAGTCGCACGGGTAGTCGGTGCGCACTTCCTGCAGGTGGCTTAACTGGTGCAGGAGATTGTCAAAAAGGCCTTCCAGGGCCTGGGCAGTGAGCGCAGAGGACGGACGAGGGCCCTGGAAGGCAAAACTGGTGCGCTTCTGGTTCGGTGACAGAGTCCTGCCCTGCCCTGGCCTCTGATGAATGCGCTTGATCATTGAACCGAAGCCTCCATCCGGACGGTGTGCATGAAGGGGCTGATGGATCTGGACTGCGCGTAGGTAATGAAGGCGGATTCGGCCAGCTTGGCGTAGGCACAGAGGGTGCTGTCGAGCTGGTCGAAGGCGGCCATCATGCCCTGGATCTTGATCAGGCATTCGAAGGCGGTTTCCCGTTCGCCGTTGTCCAGGAGCTGGATGGCCACGTTGAACAGGGTCCGGATCTGGTGTTTCTTGAGTTCTCGGATAGCGGGGGTCATGCGTAGGCCTCCAGGCAGACACCTTTATAGAACTGCCCTGGCGCTGCCCCGCAGGCTTTCAGTTGTTCGCGACGCAGGACGACCGAGCGAGGAAGAACGCCTTTCACGCTCTGGTAGTAGTTCAGGTAGGCATCGAGGTTGGCGCGGATCTTCAGGGCTCTGGGGTTGTCGATGAAACGAACGACGTCACCACCAACCGGGGGTTGATCGATCTGGGAAGAGACGAAGCGCCAGCCCGCTGCACCGTTGGTGTGGTCGCCACCAAACGCCAACCACTGACGGCCTGACTTGCTGACCGCAACGGTTCCAGGTCGGACCATTCGAGCGGGGCCTAAGCGGTCAGAGGAGGCGACGAACTCAGAGCCGTTGAAGAAGTAGAAGGTGCAGGAAAGGGTGCGGCCTTTCTCGTGAGCCACACGCACGATGGTCTGGGCTTTAAGGCCAACTCGGTTCAGGGGCTTCATGGTCATACCTCCTCTTCTTCCATCTGTTCCAGGAGACGGGGAATGTTGACCATGCGGTGACGACCAATCTTGTGGGTCGGGATATAGGCGCGTTTGATCCAACCCTCTACTACGCCCTGGTCTACGCGGACCCAGTCGGCGAACTCGCGCCAGTCCATAAGGACGGGCCAGTTGAGCTGTTTAATGCGTTCGGCTAGTTGTTCGTCTATCATGGTCAAGGTCCGAAACCGTCAAAAACGGACTACAAAGGTCAATAATGGAGGTCAATATATGACCTCTTTAAGATAAATATAGATACTGCCAAGGCAAGGGTCAATAGTTGAACTTTGCCTTGGCTACTGGTTTTTAGATCAATATGGAATTGATAGAGGATCGAGCAAAACTGCTCATCAAAAGGGCAGGTATAGATACCCTGGTTCGATCTGGCGAGATCGGAAATTCCAGGTGGAAGGCTGTTCTCTACAAAGGGGTGCGGATGAGCACCAATGAGCTCGAGATCGTCAAAACGGTATACCCCCAGTATTCACTTTGGCTTATAAGCGGACAGATCGCTCCCGAAATCGGGCAGACCAGCCCAGAATATGACGAAGTGAACTCAAAGTTAGACAGTCACGCCGAGGGATAGCAGTAGTTAAGAAAGTCATGGAGCGATGGTTCCCGAACGGCTCGACTTAGACTGAGAGAAGCGAAAATGCATCCCTAGATTGCGTCTGATTGAAAGGAAGCACCAGAATGTTCGACATCGAATTAGATTTTACCTTAAAGCTCCCACGCTGCCCGTTCTGCAATGTAGACCGCCCGAATCTCATGTCCGAGTTTGATCTGACGCCAAAGGACAGCGAAGGAAACTCGAGGGGTACCTGGCGCTTCTATAGATGCAATAGGTGTGGAAGTATTGTTACTGCATGGGCACATGAACACCTAGGACGGGTACTGGGAGTTATACCCGAAGCAAGACGACTATCCGATGATATACCACCACGTCCAAAAGCCTATCTACAGCAAGCACTCGAAAGTCGTCATGTTCCATCTGGCGCGGTGATGTTGGCAGCCAGCGCAATAGACTCAATGCTTAAGGATAGAGGCTACATAGAGGGCAATCTGTATCCGAGAATAAAGCAAGCAGCGTCAGATAACGTCATTACTGATGGCATGGCTGAATGGGCTCACAGGGTTCGGTTGGGAGCCAATGCAGAGAGACACGCCGACGAATGTCATGACCTGCCATCAACAGAAGACGCACAGAGAGCTATTAAATTAGCTGAAGCGTTCGCTGAGTTTTTGTATGTGCTGCCGGCAATGGTAAACCAAGGACTTTCCGAAACAGAACAAGAATGAACTCATACGATTTAGAAAAAACGCGGACCAGGAGGCATTAGAAATGCATGACTACGCTATGTTTGGTCATGACCGGGCGCAAATTGGGAGGTGGCTTGGTTTTTCGGCTATCGTTTTGGCAGGAGCGGCATCACAGATTTTTTCTTGGTTGGGAAGTTTTTCCGGATGGGAGGCATTCATAAAAGCCAGCTTGACAACCAGTGCGGCCTACCTGTTTTTGCATTGGATATTTAACGAAAAGGCCTGGCAAATTAACTTTTTCGGGATACCAAAAATTGAGGGCTGTTGGGCTATCGACGGAAAAACGCTAGATGAAGATGGAAACAATAAGTATGAGTGGCACGGAACACTACATATAAAACAAACTTGGAAACAAATTCAGATTTCATTAGAAACTGAAAAAAGCAAAAGTGAAAGCTACACAGCGACAATATCTGAAAAGCACAGCCCAAGAGGCGGTTGGGTTCTATCCTACAGTTATAAGAACGAACCCAAGCTAGAGTACTCTCATGATATGAGCCCTCACAAAGGGTACTGTGAGATGGAGTTTGATAAAGATCTAAATAACGCAAAGGCTACATACTTCAATAGTGGTGGAAGGAAAACTTACGGAATAATGGATCTGAAAAGGGAAATGAAATGATTGACTTCGATTCTCGTCTGCAGAAACTCAAAGATCGGCGACAAGGAACCAGAGAACGAGCACTAATTGAGGAGGGCCTAAGTGCATTAAGTGTCCGAGACCCTCGAAAAAAAGAAAAATGGGAAACCAATAATGAAAAGCCCGGCGTAAAATATGCCATCGGCGCAATGGCAGAGGTAAGTAGAGAGTCAACCCAAGTCTCAACCTCAGAGGGCGAACGGGTCGCTTCAACCCTCAACTCTTCCCTAGAGACAGCGGGAATTCCAACAACCCACAGACTTCAAGGTTCAGTACCTTTAAACGTACATATAGAAGGGCACTCCGACGTAGACGTCCTCATCATCCTAACAAAAACAATTTTAGTTCAAACACCAAAGCTTGATGGCACAAAGTGTGAGGCAGAAGACCAGCGCCCAATGAAGGATATAGTAAAAGAGCTCCGCCTTGAAAGTGAGGGAAAGCTTACTTCTAGATACCACCAAGCAAAAGTAGACTGTTCAAACAACAAGTCAATTGCTATGAGCGGCGGAAGTTTAAAGCGAAAAGTCGATATTGTTCCAGCTTGTTGGTACGACAACCACAAATACCAAGAAACTCGGGCAGAACACGACAGGGGAGTTCACATTTATCATAAAGGTGACCACAAGCTTATAGGAAATCTCCCATTTACACATATACATTTGATAAATCAAAAAGATCATTTATACAGCGGAAACCTTAAAAAGGTAATTCGACTCCTAAAAACAGTAATCGCAGACATGCCAATCTATAAAAAAATTGATGCTCAAAAATTATCTAGTTACGATCTAGCTGGAATTTCATATCACATGGACAATGAACTGAAAGTGCCAAGCTACTTCGACCTTGCTCTTGTTGAAAAAACTAGAAGTCATCTGGCATTTTTAGTTAACAACCCTGATTATAGAGATGCACTAACTGTTCCAGACGGAAGTCGCAAAATTTTTGACTCCGAGAAAAAGGTATCTGCCCTAAAGGTTCTTCATAATGAGATTGAAGCCTTAGCAGATGCAATAATGAGGGAAATCAACCCCAATAAATTCCTTTACGACGGAAGCATTCTCACTAACAAAATGGTTATCTTGTAGATTTGAGCACTCAAGACTCGAATTTGGTCACCTCCTTCTTCCCGTAAATATCCTAGAAGTTCAAAGGCACAAAACATAGGAAGCAATTACCCTTTGATTGAGTCCGAGTGAATAAGAGCTGTGATGGCGACTGAGAAACAGTAACCGTTTGTTTTTGAAAGCCTGTGTACTTTAATGACGACCTTACACAGGTCTCAGAAAGCTTTGCGTGCCGCCATCACAGGCGCCGCAAAGTTCAAACGGCTCAGCTCCGAAACAACAGCGAAGCAACTCCAGCCACAGCAAGACCGATAATAAATCCCGTTACTAGGTTCCAGGCTCGAACCTTACTTTCATACCTCCTGGACTCCCTTAATTCCAGATCTCGGAGTTTGTTCTTGATTAACTCAAGAAACTGGGGATTCACACCTTTAAGCCTCAAACTCGCCTCCGCTGCTGCGAGGTCCTCTGCATTGATTTGATTGATCTCGCTCGGATCATTACTGGAGAGATACCGCTGGAAGATCGAAACGATTTCTCGGTCCGACACTCTTGCCCTCATAGTCTTATTCACATCGAGTAGTCACTAGGACCTGGAATCATCGTGGGTTTCCTCTTCGCTCTTATCACCAGCATCATAGCCGGGAAGGTGATCATCCACCTCATTAAGGCGTTTCCAAACTCTATTTGGCACAGTGGGAGATACACTTGCTATGTCCCTCAGATGGTCTCGGGTTTCATCCACCCAAATTTCAATTTCCTTTCGGTCAAAGAGCGGGAAAGCTAGACGCTGGGCGATCGAACGATAGACTGATGAATAGGCAACTCCTGCCGCACGGTGCCGTGATGCGAGATCACCGTAATTCAGAACCGTCTGAAGAGTTGTGAGAACTGCCACCAATATACTAACCAAGCCAACGATCACCTTGGATATCTGGCTCGGGTCTTCTGCGATTTGCACAAAAACTGTCGTGCCCACAATTGCTGACAAACAGGCAGAAAATGATCCAAGCCACTTGCTGCGACTTTCAAATGACTTTGCCGATTCGTAGTGCATGAACTGAAGACGCTTTGAGTCTCGCTGCCACGAAATCAACAACTCGCTCTGTTGTTCAGTCATATTGCCACCAAACGCTGAGCTTGGCGAAATTGCACCTGCAAGCGGCCAATAACCAGAAGAAAGTTACCAACTGGAGAAGTGCATCGAAGCGTTTCGTAAAGAAGAGAACACCTCAGAACGTTCTCGTAACGAAGATCAGAGCTGACCAGCGAGATTCCGTCTCATACCGAACAGAAGTTTCTCCCGCTGGAGGAGCCTGATTTTTCTCAAACCCATCGGCCAAATCTTTAACATCGGCATCCAGGATGGCACCTATACCTACAGAAAACCCGTCAGGATCAGTAGGTTTTGCCTTGAATCCGAACATCCATCCGAAACCTACGCCCGACAACAAGTCATCGGGAGTCGCTGCAACTCCGACAAAAGGGCCGCACCCTCGAGTTCCGTTCTTTCCGCCGTCATTGCAAGCTATAAACTTATGGAACTCCAAAATCGCTCTAGGTTGTTCCTTTTTATTTGATTTAACTCGAACAACGCCATCGACCAAAACTGCTTCATCAATTGCATCATCGGAGCTAAACGAGTAACCAAAACCTAAGCCCCACGATAGCCCCATAAATTCAATCTGCGATTTCGTTTCATCATCATCATTCTTAGCTTCTTCCGATGCAGCTTCTACGACCTCATCTAATGCGAGCTTTTGATTCAGCGAATTCGAGCTTAAAAGGCTTGCGGAGAGCCCTGCTTGGGATTCTCGAAAACAAGATAGAATTTCCGAAAGCAACTCGTCACGCTGATAAATTGTAAGGCTTGCTCTCTTTGCCAGATATGCGTTCCAACCACAGGCCTCCTTCAATTGAACCTGGATTTCGAAAAACTTCCCTTCTTGAACTAAGGGCTGAACGGATCCGACAACGAAAGAACCTCTAGATGCGGCCGAAACTGCAGTAGAGATGCACAGAAAAGAAAAAATGAACAGAAAAGTCAGCTTTTTCACTTAGAAACTCCTTGTAATTCTTTATTCTGGGTACTTCCCTGACCCCTTCTTCAAGTTAGACCAACATTTAACCAGGCGCGAGTATTTGCATATTTAAGAACGAAATGAATTGCCCACTTAGCTACCCGTTCGCTTTTTGTTGGCCTTTTTTGCACCTTACACACCCATAACCAACTGTTTTTTCAACACTTATTACGTTTACTGTGCTCCAGCCACATGTCTCATAAACGCTGCTCTCCAGCACCCATAGAGTAAGCACGCCGCCCCTTATTCCATACGAGTATTTCTCACCGGCTCAAGTTATCATTTATGATAACTTTCCAAGGAAATGGGAGATTAAATGGCCTGGGAAATTGAGCTTTACGGAAAGGTAGACGAAGACCTGGCAGCAATGCCACCCAAGATTCAAGCACGGATGATTCGCCTGATGGAACTGATGGAGAAACACGGAGCCAATCTCGGGGAGCCACACACAAAACCGCTGGGTGATGAGCTGTTCGAAATCCGGGCCAAGGCGAAAGAAGGGATCGGCAGAGGTATCTTCTGCTACATGCAGGGAAAACGAATCGTGGTACTGCACGTATTTGTGAAGAAAGATCAGAAGACGCCAAAGAAAGACCTGGAGCTCGCGAAAGAGCGGTTAAAGGAGGTCAGGAAATGAAAAGCTTTAACGACTTTAAGAAAAAGGCACTGGAAAACCCCGAGGTCCGGAAGGAGTACGACGCCCTCCAGGACGAGTTCAACCTCATTGATCAGTTGGTCACTATGAGGACTTCAGCCGGTCTTACCCAGGAGGAGGTTGCCAACAAGCTGGGCACCAATAAGAGCAACATTTCCAGGCTTGAGCACGGCAAAGGGAATCCGAGCTGGAACACTCTTAACAAGTACGCTGCCGCCTGTGGTTTTAGGGTTAAGCTGGAGGCCGTTGAAGACAACCGGGCATCGGCTTAAGGTCGGTTGCCCCCTTGCCTACCGCTGTGTACCTCAGTGCCCGTTAACGACTGGACAGAATACGCAACTAGCTGATTTTGAACGCCTGTGCCCTTTAATGAACACCTCACACAGGTCTCATAAAACTGAATAGGGTGAGCTACTAGTCACCAAGTTGGCTCAATGTCGTAGCTCACAGTCGAAACGGACACCTTGGCAGTAGCAAAAGGCTTCAGCATTGATTTATGTGCAAACACATGTCCAAGGTGAAGCTCGCTTAGAAAAAATCTGCAGAATTTCGCTTTCACGAAAAACCGGAGGCAATTGAGACAAAAGGCTTCCTCCACATGCCCTTTGCCCTGCCTGCCGATATGAGCTAATCACCATGCTGGACAACATTACTAGATCATACAATCGAACCTACTTTTTAGGAGGATTGTTGTCACGACCACCACCTGAGAGATTTCCTGTCTTACTCGGCCAGTTGAAATTTATTGGGGGCAAGTCATCGTCATCATCGTCATTACTTGACGACCCGAAAGAGTTGCGACCTAGCCCATACATCGCATTGGAATATCCGTCGCTTATCTGAATGGTGACGCCAGTTAAATTAAAAGGCTCGGAAAGAGTAGCAAGAACATCAGATACCTTCTCTCCAGCTATTTCCCTATATTCATGTACTGAAAAAAAGCCGCTTGAAACAAGAACGCTACACCAGCCTCTCTCTAGACTTACATCCACATCACAATGAAGACCTGAGTTATCAATCAGTGGAGCTAAACTCCGATAGATTTTTTGGCGTATATCGAGAATCTTTCGAGTTTCATGGCGAGGATATACAAACACTCTGGGCCACGTATCTTGCAAATCCAATCTCTGAATTCGCCTGTTGGCTTCATATTTAACACTTTCCAGATCCTCGACGAACATGTGCTGGTTACAGATCACGAAGACATTGATACTCCCATCCTGCTCTTCACAGTGCACGTCAGCTCCTGGGTAAACATGCTGAAGTGCTTCTTCGATTCTTTCAATACTCACAATGGCTCCTCGATAATTTTCGTTGCATCTCAAAAAGCGACTTTTACAAATGCCTTTTAGCAGATTGCAATAGCGTTCCTATTGAAAAATTTTTAAATTACAGCCTCTGTTACAACAAGCTGCGGTCAGTACGCCTTTCCTTCGTCACATTTCTATTGTCGCTTAAATCGATTATTTCAGCGGTCCACATGTCTAGGCCTTCTTCTTCCCGAAAGTACGCCTGGACCTTGTATTGCTCTCCTGCTTCAGCCTCGAACGCCAAGACGATCCGGCTCGATATACCCCAGGTGGTTCGCAATCCGACGCTGACCGTGCCCGGTAGGAATTTGTAGGTATCTACCAGACCAATGCCTGGCCACTCATCGTTAAGCCTTTCAACTATGAGGTGCTCTCCGATATGAAGAATAGCTACTTCCGAATCAGCTCTCTCTGGACCATCGAATTGTTTCGGAGTGGCGCACCCAGCTAATACGAAAACGAGAACTGATACGGAGAGAAATTTTACAAACGGCATAAGAAATCCCTTTAATGCACACCGAGTGACAGTCTCGGCTTCCCAATAGTAGCGGGTAATTCTACATGTTAATTATTGAGCTAGAAGGAGCGAAGTAAAAGACAACGCTACTCAAAGAAACGGCCCGAACACGCAGTTTGTTTATACCTCCCGATTGCCCCCTTGCCTACCGCCGTGTACCTTAATGCCCGTTGACGACTGAACAGAATACACAAGTAGCTGATTTTGAACGCCTGTGCACTTTGATGAACGACTCACACAGGTCTCATAATGCTGGGGTCGGCGGTTCGACTCCGCCCCTTGCTACCAAGATTCAAAGGGTTGCGACGCAAGTCGTGGCCCTTTTTTATTGTTTGACTAAAAGTTGCCTACAGGGGGGGCAGCTCCGCAACGGCTATGGTCTCGTAGGAGTATCCCAAGAAACTTGGTTCTGGTGCGCAATGGAACGACACTCTCTGATTGCCTTCCGGAGATCCTCAGTAAAGCGACTGTCATTCACTTTGTGAGAAATGTACATCGAGAGATCTACCCAGGCCGCTGTCCGATTATAATAGGGCTTATCGTATTTGTTCATGTAAGTGTCGATCAGCACCCAAGGCAGAACAACCACATCGACGCGATTATTTTTGAGCAGTTCAACTGCCTGCCCCCAATCGGACACGTCAGTCACTTGTGGATCCTCTCCTCTCAAAAGCTTGCCACCAACAAACTTCCGGACGAACGCAAACCGAAGACCAGTCAGACTATCCAACGGTGGGAGATCTCGCAGGAGCAGATAGACATACTCGGTCTGGAACAATAAGCCGCCAAAGTCCGCGTATTCATCCCTTTCCGGCGTCTGCACCAGGGGCAAGCCGGCAGATATGCCACCTTTCCTCAAGCGGTAAAGCATTTGAGCCAAGGGCATTTCAACGAATTTAAAATCTCCCTCCACGCGATTAAAAACGCATCGATAGTAGGGCGCGAAACGGCCCACAAGCTTTCCGTTCTCAACCGCAATTTCCCGATCGATACCATCAAAGACGCCGATTACGTGGGTGCGTTTGGAATCAGCAAGCAGGGATACTGAGAACAGAGACAACCAAAAGATTTGGAGAAGCCTGAGCAAAAATGCCCGTTCCATGATCTACCTCCAAGGCACGCGGATCCAGTGCGTGTTTTTTACTGTTTTCCGATTTTCGCTGCCGTTAATGTAGGCATATCCGACTGAACCTCTACAGAATGTACTTCTAATAGTAGTAACAAGATCTCCTAATTGCTCAAAAAACGGTCATTGTCACACTGCAGGCAGGTTAAACAATCTTTGACAGTTGCCTAGGAGGTATTCGGATAGACTGGTTGGCTTGTCTCTCTGTGCGATTCCGAGGTTGTATCCGACAGTGAGCACAAGAAAGATCATTCCGGTATTCATGGCGTTGGTTTTGGTACCAGTCGCACTTGCGTTCGCAGGACAGACAGGAAAAACCGCTGCCGCTTCGATCGGGATCTTCTGGTTAGCCCTTGGCATTTTCTTTTTCAATGACATCAAACGTTACATCACGAAGAACGAGGAACGTGACCAGGACTAAGTGAAGCTGCGGAAGACAGCCGAACAGCAGACTACAGGTGATCTGGTGACAGATGGGCATACTTCATGATCATGGTCACGTTGCCGTGCCCAAGAATCCGCTGAAGCGTATGGATGCCACCCCAATTCATCATGTAGTGACTGGCGAAGGTGTGCCGAAGAATCTGGGTGAGCTGTTAAGAAACGGCCCTAAGGGTCAGGGCCGCAGGCTCGAGTACTCCGCCCCTTGCTACCAAGATTTAAAGGGTTGCGACGCAAGTCGTGACCCTTTTTATTGGCTGAATACAAGTTGTCTACATCGAGGACGGGGAGTGCGAGTCAACGCCAACAAACTCCGTATTGATAGCCTCTTCTATTTTGCAGCGCTGGATCGCCAGCATCAGAGCGCGCTGAACGTCGGTGTCCCGCAACTTTTTCGACATGTATAAGGAAACAGGAATCACGCCGACCTCCCAGGCAGAAAGTACCTCCTGCTCGTTGTCGAGAAAACGCTTCGCCATACCTGATGGCATTACAGCAACATCGATTCGCTGCAGCTTGAGCATCTCCACTAACTGTGACCAATCTGATACTTCTTCGACTCTAGCCGCGGACTCTGGAATAAATTGTTTGCCGACAAAGCCCAAAACGATCCCATATCGTAGCCTGGGCGTTTCGGCAAAAGCCGCATCAAGCTGCGATGATCGTAAGCTTACGATCGAAAACCCGGCGCTGTACAAAGGACCAGCGAAATCGGCTTTCTCGTCCCTTTGTGATGTTCTAGCTATCGGTAGCACGATATCGAGCCTGCCTAGCTCAAGCTCAACCAGGCCACGATTCAATGAGACAGAAATCGCTTCGATCTCCAACCCGGAGTGGTCAAATACGCAATGGTAAGGTTTAGATAAATCGCCAGTGAGCTGCCCCTCCTCAACGCCGATCCATCCGACAGTATCATCAATGACACCAACAGACAGACGTTCTGAAGAGTGTGCGTAGGTCATAGAAAAAACATGCAGCACACACGTTAAAATGACGAATCTCACCCTAAAGACCTCCCAATACCTGCACTGGCAACTTTTTCAGGCTGATTCTCCCGGCTTTCACACCAGAACTGAAAACATGCCACGCACCAACAAAGTGCAAGATATATCACATCCGCAATCAATAGGAAGGATTACTCAATCGATTACACAGTATTTTACGAATGCCTCTAAAGTGTGATTGAGCGGACAACTGGCGAAGGTGTGACTAAGAATGTGGATCAATTGTTGCGGGGGGGCGGAGAAACCACATCGTTTGTAAGCTGCCCCAGAGCGCCGTACTTTTATCGATAGGCGGCGAATTCACTGACGCCAGGTCAGTCTTCTGGATCTCGCTGTCTCCCGGGGATATCCCAGGCCTCATGATTTTTCTCGCCAATCAAGCGGCAGGTTCTGATGGCATCCCTGAAGTCTTCCTTGAGACCGTTATCCTCTACACTGTGAGAAATGTACATGGACAAATCTATCCAGGCTGCGGTTCGGTCATAATAAGCCCCTTGATAGTCCTTGAGATACAGGTCCATCATGATCTTGGGTAGAACCACGACATCTACCCGACCGAGCCTGAGCATTCGGACAGCCTGCTCCCAATCAGAGACATGCGTTACTTGAGGGCTATCACCTTTTAAAAGCTCTAAACCCGCAAACTTCCGGACAAATCCAAACCTGAGCCCCGTCATGCTCTCTAACTGCGGCAAATCCTGAACCATGAGATACACATATTCCAATTGGAACAAAGTACCGCCAAAGTCCGCATACTGATCCCTTTCTACCGTTTGAATTAACGGCAACCCAATTGAAATACCGCCTTTTTCAAGTTGGCGAAGTATCTGGGCCAACGGCATGTTAACGAACCTGAAATCGCCGTCTACGCGGCTAAAGACGCAATGATAATAGGGCGCAAAACGACCCACGAGTTTTCCGTTTTCTACAGAAATTTCGCGTTCTATATCTGCAAAGACCCCGACAATATGGTGACGTTTTGAATCAGCGGACAGGGACAGAGAAAAAAACAGGAACAAAAAGAAAGGAAAAAGCTTCAGCCATACGAGCCTTTGCATGTCCCACCTCCCAAGCATGCGAATACAGTGCATACCTTTTAAGGCATTTAAGCGAAAAAACGTGACATTGACTAACACACAACACCAAGCGCTTTTTTTATAGTAGTTGTCATATCGGCACCGTGCTCATCTTTTCCAGCCCTTTGCTTAGTGGTCTTTATCGGGCAGCGGTTAGACTCCGCCGCTTGCTACCAGTATTCTGGCAAGCCCGTCGCGAAAGCGCCGGGCTCCTGAGCTTCTGGGGACGACCCCACCCTTCCCGGGCAGTGAACGCGGGACGACCCGCCTCCGTACAAAACATTCTATGAGATCAACCAGAGACAGAGTTCGACAGGCGATTTCCTTTGAGGTTATCGGCCTCCTGCTTTCCGTTCCCCTCGCTGCCGTAACCTTCGGATTCGATATGGGAAGAACCGGAGTTCTTGGTGTGGTTGGCGCCACCATCGCGACCATCTGGAACTACCTGTTCAACCTGGGATTCGATCACGGCCTGAAGCACTTCAATGGCTCAACCCGAAAATCCCTGCGGATCCGTTTCCTGCATGCGGTGAGTTTCGAGTTGGGCCTGATGCTCATCTTCCTGCCGATCATTGCCTGGTGGATGGGCATTGGCCTGTTGCAAGCGCTGATCGTAGATGTGGCGTTCGTGGTGTTCTATCTGGTGTATGCGTTCGTATTTACCTGGTGTTACGACACAATATTTCCTGACACGGACGCCAAGAAATCCAACGCCACCTAAACAAACTTTGACAATTCCAGAGGGGAGAGTCGGATAGGATAGAAGCTCCGCCCGAATGCGTTTTAAGGTTGTATCGCATTATGAAATCCCGCCACGCGCTCACCGTGTTCCTGGCCGTTGTTCTGGTTCCCATTGCCCTTGGGTTCGCCGGCGCGAGCGTGAAGGCGGCCATCCTGTCGATCAGTGTTTTTTGGGTCTGCCTGGGGATATTCTTCTACCCATCCATCAGTGACTATCTCAGGTCTGCAAGGAGGGAGCGGGACGATCCTCTAAAGACAAACTCTGTGGCATACTCACGGGCTGAAACCCATAAAGAACAACACACCAGCAAGGACCGTTGACATGAAACCGGAAACCCTAGCGCTGCACGCAGGCTTCAAAAGCGATCCCACTACCCGGGCCGCTACCACCCCGATCTACCAGACCACGTCCTACACCTTCGATGACACCCAGCACGGTGCC
>NZGD01000092.1 GCA_002690925.1 Rhodopirellula sp. | reverse complement strand
TTTGCGGATGGATCGACAAGCAGAAGCCGGAGTACGCCGTGAGTAAGGTAATGAGTAAGGAAAAACGAAGCAAAACCGATGCTGCCGACTTTGATGATGACGTCAGGACCGTGGATATGAAAACGCTAGCCAATAGCGAAGCCATGGTAACGTCGGAGGAGGCTACGCCACCGGCAGTTGATGCTCAACCGAGGGTTCCACATGGTGGTGGCGGGATGAAGTGGCTCATGCGAACATTTGCGCAAGCCGTAATAGTCGTGACTGCTGCCGGGATCGTGTTCTTATTACTTGGTATTGCGCAGCGATCGAAGTGGCTGACGGCGGACGGATTCTCGAGCGATAAAGGCAAAGCCGTTGCGGAAGCAGGCGGTGGTGTAGGTAAGCGATATATCTGTCCGATGATGTGTACGCCAGCTTCAACGGAAGCGGGGCGTTGCCCGGTTTGTGCGATGGAGCTGGTCCAAGCGACTGGTGGTGGCGGCGGCGATGGTATCTCGGTCACGATTGAAGCGTCAGCCCGTCGACTCGTTGGGATTCAAACCGCTATGGCCACGATGGGTGAAGTAAATCGTACCATCCGCACCATCGGCTCAATCGACTTCGATGAAAGCAAATTGTCGACCATCAGTGCATACATTGACGGCCGGTTGGAAAAAATGTACGCCAACTACGCCGGCGTCAAGGTAAACGAGGGCGACGACCTTGCCTTGATCTACAGCCCCCAACTCTATACGGCACAAACAGAGTTCATTACAAGCATGAACAGCGATGGGAAAATTGGACGTTTCCAAATATCTGGCGGCGATCTGAACAAGATGGCACGCGAGAATCTCGCTGAGCTTGGCATGACGCCAGGTCAGATCGACCAGTTGGGGCAGTCTGGGGAGCCAATGTCGCGCATCCGGATCAAGTCACCGCAGAGTGGAACGGTAATCGAAAAGTCGGCCGTCGAAGGCGACTATGTCAAGACAGGACAGAAACTTTATCGAGTCGCCGATTTGAGCAGTGTTTGGTTGATGCTCGACCTATTTCCCGACGACGCATCGGCGGTTCGATTCGGACAACAAGTTGAAGCAGAAATTAAGTCGGTACCGGGGGAAGTGTTTACCGGCCGCGTTGCGTTCATTGATCCTACAGTCAATGCAATGACTCGAACGGTTCGGGTGCGTGTTGAGATCATGAATTTCGACGGTAAGCTGCGACCGGGCGACTATGCGACCGCTCGGGTCACCGTTCCGGCGATACCCCTGGACCAAGTTTACGATCCGGCGCTTGCGAACAAATACATCAGCCCGATGCACCCGCAGGTTATCCGTGACGAACCGGGCAAGTGCCCGCTTTGCGATATGGATTTGGTGCCGACATCACAACTTGGATTCGCGGCGAATCCGTTGCCAAAGCAGCAAGTTGTGTCTGTTCCACGAGACGCCGTTCTGTTGGCCGGCGAAAACAGTGTGGTCTATGTCGAAACTGAGCCGGGACGTTTTGAGATTCGCCGAGTCACGGTTGGCCCGATGAATCGCAAGGCAGCGGTGATTGTCGAGGGACTTTCCGCTGGTGAAACGGTCGCCACGGGAGGTAATTTCTTGATCGACTCTCAGATGCAGCTTGCCGGCAGCCCCTCATTGATGGACCCGACCATTGCACCGAGCTATTCGCCGGGACCGCTTGAGCTTCCTGATACCATCCCGGTCCTATTGGCGACTGATGCTGGCAAAACGCTTGACCGCACCTATGACGCCTACTTCGAGATTCAATTTGCGATGTCGGCCGATCAAACGCCTCCGGCCGTGACTTTGAACACTCTGATTGCAGGACTCCGTGAACTGGAAATGTCGGCCGAGGTCCCCGATGATGCTCAACGCCAATTCGCGATCGCCCGCCGGTCGGTGTCTCGTATGGATGGATCTTTGGAAACCGCTCGCGAAGCTTACCGCGGTGTCAGTCACGCGATGTTGAAAGCGGCGACAGTTGCTCGCGGCCCGAAGACGGCTGTGAAGCTAGCGCATTACTACTGTCCGATGGTTCCCGGTGGAGGTGGCGACTGGATGCAGCCCGGCGGCAAGCTGCAGAACCCGTACTGGGGTAGCGAGATGTTGACGTGCGGCGAAGTCGTTCGTGACATGGCGATGCCGGTTGGCGAACTTCCGTCGATCACTAACACGGTGCAGTAAGGAAGCGAGCCATGTTAAAATTGATCATTCGTTTTTGCGTCAAAGAACCTTGGCTGGTTGTACTGCTGACAATCGGGCTTACCGTTGCCGGTTGGGTATGTTTCAAGTCGATCCCAATCGATGCAATTCCCGATATTGGCGAAAACCAAGTTATCGTGCTGACCCCGTGGCCGGGTCGCTCGCCGAAGGACATTGAAGATCAAGTGACGTACCCGCTCAGCGTATCGTTGCTGGCTGTGCCGGGTGCCGATTCTGTACGGGGCAAAAGCATGTTCGGCTACAGCTTTGTGCAGGTCACGTTCAAAGATGGGGTCGATTTCTATTGGGCACGAAGTCGAGTTTCCGAGCAACTCGGCAGTGCGGCGTCACAGTTACCTGATGGAGTTGTGCCACAACTGGGGCCAGACGCGACAGGTCTAGGACAGGTGTACTACTACACCTTGCAGCCACCTAAAGACGGCATGGGGCTATCGGAACTGCGCAGTTTGCAGGACTTCGTTGTGAAGTATGAGTTGCAATCGGTCGAGGGCGTTAGCGAAGTTGCTTCCATCGGCGGCTACGTTCGCCAGTATCAGATCGAAGTGGATCCCGACAAGCTTCGGTTTCATAACGTATCGCTGGACAAATTAGCGAAGGCGATCAAAGGATCAAACGTTGACGTCGGAGCGAAAACGGTTGAAACGACTGGCATGGAGTTCATTGTCCGCAGCAAGGGCTTCCTCGGTTCGGGTGGAGACAAGGATAAGGCGGTTGAGGACATCGAGGACACCGTCATCATGCAACGCGACGGAGTTCCTGTTCGCGTCGGTGACGTTGCCGCAGTGCAGATCGGCCCCGACTTCCGCCGCGGTGCGTTGGATTACAACGGAGCCGAAGCCGTTGGTGGCGTAGTTGTAATGCGATACGGCGAGAACCCTCGCGTTGTGATCGAGCGAGTGAAAAAGAAGATCGCTTCGATTACGCCATCGCTGAAAGGCGTGACCATCCATGGCGTTTACGATCGCAGCGGATTGATTGACGAGACGATGGCGACGCTGACGCATGCGTTGCGGGACGAAATTATCATCACAGCGATCATCATTCTCTTGTTTTTACTGCACATTCGCAGCAGTTTTATCGTCGCATTTTGTTTGCCTGTCGCGGTACTGATATCGTTCATCGCGATGCGGGTAGTCGGTGTCGGTGCGAACATCATGTCGCTTGCCGGTATCGCGATCGCGATCGGCACAATGGTCGACATGGCAATTATTGTTTCGGAAAATATTTACCAACATCTCTCTGATTGGGAATCAGGAAACGCAGAGGCGAAGATCAAACAAGCTCGTGCGGACGTTGTCTACGAAGCAACCATCGAAGTAGCACCCGCAGTCGTAACTGCCGTGGCGACCACCATTATCAGCTTTCTGCCGGTTTTCTTTTTAACTGGTCGTGATTACAAGCTGTTTTCGCCGCTTGCTTATACCAAGACATTTGCGATTGCGGCAGCAATGATCGCGGCTGTTACGATCGTGCCCGCGTTATGTCGATTGATGCTACGAAGCAAGGTCCGTCAAAAATCAACTGCGTTGGTTTCAGCGTTCTTGTTCTCCGGATTACTAGGTATCGTGTCACATTTCCTTTGGGGAGCGCGACTGGCAGGACACTTTGGCTTGGATACGTGGATTGTAACTGGATTCGCAGGGCTTTTGGGCTTCGTTGTCGGTTGGCAATTGGCACGAGAACGCATTCGACCGATTGGAGAGATTCCGTCGAGTTGGTTCGTTCGCTGGATCTACGCGGCGCGCCTTCGATATGCACTTGACCACAAAGCGTTTGCACTCTCAGTTCCGCTTGTTCTGCTGTTCATCGGTGTAGGAGCCTACATCGGATTGCCGAGAGTGATGCGCCCGATAGAGAAGTTTGCGAACCTTTTTGGTGCCGAGCTGAATGATTTCCCTGGGTACGTTGATGCCAAACATGTGTTCCCGGGATTGCAAAGTGACGATTGGATCGCCTTAGACGAGGGAAGTTGGTTCTATATGCCGACGCTTTACCCGGCTGCCAGTTTTTCGCAAGCGATGCAGGTGTTACAAACCCAAGACGTGCTGATCGGCCAGATTCCCGAAGTCAAAGATGTTCTCGGTAAGATTGGCCGTGTGGAATCAGCACTTGATCCCGCGCCCGCAGCGATGGTCGAAACGTATGTGATGCTGAAACCGGAAAGCGAATGGCGAGAAGGCGTCACCGCACGGGATGTTTGGGATGAGGTCAACCGCGTGGCGACATTGCCGGGTGTCACGCCCGCATCGGCGCTACAGCCGATCGAAGGCCGTGTTGTGATGTTGCAGTCCGGGATCAAGGCACCGATGGCCATCCGTGTTTACGGCGATAAGCTGACGACGTTGGCCAGTGCTGCAATGGATTTAGCCGCCGAGTTAAAGAAGTCACCACTGATCAATTCTGGCACAGTCAATCCCGACATTGTGCTCGGAAAGCCCTACGTCGAGTTCACTGTCGATCGTGAGGCTGCGTCCCGATACGGAATGACTTCATCGATGGTGAACCAAGTTGTCGAGACGGCACTCGGCGGGATGAATCTGATCAAGACGGTCGAAGGCCGAGAGCGTTACCCCGTGCGGCTTCGTTACAACCGCGACCTTCGCGAACAGATCGATGGGCTGAGACGTCTGCCCGTTGTCACGCACTCAGGGGCTGTTGTGCCGCTGCAAGAACTCGCGGAGCTGGAAACGACTTGGGGACCAGGTGCGATCAACAGCGAGAACGGACGACTGGTTGCTCACGTTTCTTTCATGGTTAATGGAAACCAAGGGGACTTGGAATCGGTCGCTGCGATCGAAGAACAACTCCGCAAAGCGCAATCTTTGCCACCATCCGATCCCAATCGGCTGTCGTTGCCAGCCGGCTATTCCCTGGAAGCCGTTGGAAGTTTCCGAAATCAGATCGAGGCGAACCGGCGATTGATGTGGATCATTCCGTTAGTGATCTGTATCAACCTGATGTTGCTGTACATGGAGTTCCGCAACGTCGCGATTTCGTTGATCGTTTTCAGCGGAATTCCCGTCGCATTTGCAGGCGGCATGATCGCCGTCGCGACGATGGGCGTGGAACTCAATACGGCGGTGTGGGTTGGCTTCATTGCGCTGTTCGGGCTAGCCGTTGATGACGGGGTGGTGATGGCGACTTACCTTCGCCAGTTGTTGAAAAAACGCAAAATTCAATCTGTCGAGGATATCCGCAAGACGGTTCATGAAGCCGGTCTGAAACGCATTCGCCCTTGCATGATGACGACCGTGACAACGCTGGCGGCACTCGTACCAGTGTTGATTGCAACCGGCCGCGGTGCTGACGTGGCCCGCGCTATGGCGATCCCCGTGTTCGGAGGAATGCTAGCTGAACCGTTCACGTCGTTCATTGTGCCGACTCTGTATTGCGGCTATCTGGAATTTAAAAGGCGGTTTGGGTTTCAAGACGAGCTTTGGGAGGGAACCGAAGCGATGCAAGAGGAGGAGCTGATGGAGGCAGAATAGAAACATTTGATTGCTCTGAAGAAATCTTCGACTCGACCACCCACTTACACAAACTCACCCTAGAACGACGGACCCAACGGACGGTGTCCCAAATTTACCAACGGAGTTCATTTATGAAACGCACAGTTATCCTAAGTGCATGCTTGCTTGCATTATCCGCAGCGAGCGTGTTCGGGCAGACGAATCAGGCACAGCGCAGTCATGCTGACCACAAGCACGCGATGCCCGGCATGATGCTGGCTCGTGAAGTTACCCGGGTGGGGCCGCATGGTGGCAGCTTAAAGCAATCCGGCGATCTCCAAATCGAAACGATTTTTTCCCAAGGCGGGGTAAGAATGTTTGTTTACGATCGCGCTGGCCAGCCGATCATGGTGGACGGCTGTCGTGGCGCTGTCTCGGTACGAGTAGAAGGCAACGCGAAACGCTATCGCTATGGCTTGCTGCCCGATGGCAAAGGTGCGTTAGCCGCTCCCGTGAACTTGTCGCAACTCGCTGGACGGCAAATCGATGTCGACGTTCGATTGGCGGGCATCACTGCCAGCATCTTGAGCTTTAACGAAGTCGCCACCGTTCCCGCCAGTGAGCTACAGCTGGCTGCTGCCGCGATCGCACGCCAAAAGATGTGTCCAGTGAGCGGCAAACCACTTGGTAGCATGGGAAATCCGGTCGCCGTCGATGTGAATGGCAAGAAGCTTTACGTGTGCTGTTCAGGCTGCGTAAACGCGGTAGAGTCCGATCCAACAAAGTACGCCGCCGGTCGGCCGAAAATTACTGTCACCACGACGACACAAGCTGATGCGGCTGGAATTGCTGCTCAGATGGTTTGTCCTGTCATGGACGAACCACTTGGTGGCATGGGCACACCTATCAAGGTTGTGGTCGGCGATAGACCAATCTTTCTCTGCTGCAAAGGCTGTATCAAGAAGCTTAAAGCCGAGCCAGCTAAGTATGTGGCGATGGTTTACGGATCCGCTCGAGCGAATACCTCGACTGTATCCGCTGTTCCGGCGGGAACTGAACAAGTTCGTAAAGGCATCTTTAAAGTGGTCGCAGCCGACGCACCTTTCATCTCAGCCCAGAAGAAGTGTCCCGTGATGGACGAACCCCTCGATGCGATGGGTGGACCATACAAAGTTAACGCGGCTGGTAAGGCGATCTACATCTGTTGCCCCGGTTGCGCAAAGAAGATCACCTCCGACCCGCAGAGGTGGTTGGCTGTTTTGAAGTCACAAGGAGTCGAAGCTCCTGTAATTCGTTGAGTGTTCAGATTTGAAGGTTGAGAACAAACGACTCTCAACTGTCGTTTCAAAACCGTCTGCTCAACTGACGCGGAGGCGGTGTCACGTCTGATGCACCCAATTGATGACGTCACCCCGCCGTCCCTGCGTTTTTTGTCTCAAGACAGCGTCAAGGACGTTGTTATGAAATCCTAAAAGAAATTCTGCTTCGCCGCTGGCTTCATTTGCCTCCTATTCCTCTTGGTCGGACTTACACCGCTGCCATGGTTTGGCAAACAGATAGGCGAAGACGAATGAGCCACAGGGACCGAGACTGATAGGGCTAGGCCTGTTGACATGGCTTCGGCACGGGTAAGTGGTCAAAATGCAGAGGCAATTAGTTGCATGGAGGTTTAGTCGGACCGACAATACCCGGCGGTGCTGGCAGGATCAGCACCACGGGATACCTGTCACGCCACCGCTGCAGCATCACTAGGAACCGGCAGAGATCCAGTTACCGACCTTTCGCCGTACTTCTGACTGCAGAAGCCCTATCGAAACCGAAAAACGACGCGCGGGTATGTTCTTTTGGTTGGCTTGAATGAGTCATGTTAACGTGCACACTTAAAGTGAATCGGCAAGCCTGCTCATCCGCTGGCCAATCATCGGTTCCGAAATGGGGCTGGACAGAGGGGGGCACTGCCACGGCAGCGTGCGTGAGGATTGCGAGGGTCGAGGACGGTCCAAAACTGCGCATATGAGTGAAATAAATAATGGAACAGTAG
>NZGD01000091.1 GCA_002690925.1 Rhodopirellula sp. | reverse complement strand
TGGATGCGATCATGACTTTCTAAGGCGGATTTGATCCGAGGGGAGGTGCCGAACGGACATCCCCAGCGTTCGCGATCACTAAACCGCGGATCTATGATCCTACAAGCTGTTCATTCCCACTCGGAATGGACAGCTTTTTTTGTAGTTTTTTCCAGATACTTCCAATATTTTTAGCACGCAAAATTTTGTTCAGTCATTTACCAAAATCTGAATGTTCGTTCTAACGAAACGTCTCGCGAATGTACTGCAGTAAATCAGCAACATCCTGCACCTCAAGGTGCTGTTCGAGTCCATCAGGCATCAATGACTTCCGCGAGGCTTTGAGTATTTCGATATTGTCTCGCAACACAGTGGTTCGCTTTCCCTCCGCCGCAAGTAGCGTGATGCTGGTCGCAGTTTCAGTTTCTAGTTTTCCGCTGAAAGTCCTGCCATCTGCAGTCAAGATTGAGTAATTAAAGTAACTCGCATCGACTACCCCACTGGGGTCAATGATAGACGCCAGAAGTGCTTCTTTTGTTTTGTTAGTAATCGATTCCAACTTGGGCCCCACATCGTACCCGTCGTCGTTGACTTGATGGCAATTGATGCACAACTTTTTGAACAACTTCCCCCCTCGTGTTGCTTCACCTTCAAGGCTAATCGCGGATGCATATCGAGCTAACACCTCCGCACGTTCAGCAGACACTTTTGGCGACAAAACCTCTTTCCACGAATCTGTTTTGTTGTTGCCATTGAGCAACTGTTGCTGAATGGATGCTGGCAGTTCATTTGAGCTGACATTGCCACTTTGCACATGCGTTAGCAAGCTGGCTGACCAGGCAGCACGGCTAACCATGGCATTGAGTATCTGTTTTCGCTGCTCCGGACCATGCGACTGCCAGCCCTCGAGCAGAACCTCCGCCACGTCAGGATCATTTATTTTCGCAAGACGTGAAATCACCTGCTGTTGCACGAGCACGGGTGCACGAGGCCCCAACAGCTCAGCCAGCAAATCAAAATCTGACTCTCGATTGTCTTGCTCACGCCCCAACAAGTGTACCGCGATTGCGCGGCGTTCAACTGCGGCAGACTTGTCAGTCGCAGATTCACGTGCCGCTTGAATGCTGTCTGCAATCCTGCGGCGGGCATCATCTGACGCACGACTGAGAGACCACTTACGATACTCAAGTCCATCAAGTGCCATGACCAAGGAAGGAAAGTGTCCGGCCACAGACTTACCTTCTGGTGACACACAGACGATTTCCAGGACTTGGTCAATTGTCTCTGCGTCACCCATGGTAACCGCCTGACCGATCAACTCACGTATCAACTCAGGCTGTGCTTCGAAAGTGATCAGGCTAGCCAAAACGTCAGATACATTTCCCGGATTCAAGGAACTCATCGCAGCCGCAACCATGTAATGATCGCCAGCGTTCTCTGCCATCAGTTGCCCGATTGCTGCTGCTGCAGCAGGGTCTTGATAATTCCCCAAACAAGACATGAGTTCGAGTTTCACTTTGGGGTCAGGATCGTGGATGAGAGCTGTGAGCTCACCGATCTCGACAGAGTGGGTTGTTGCGACACGAACGGCATTTCGCCGCACCCCCGGGTGCTGATCTGCCAGCCCCTTCTCTAGGCTATCGACCGATAGTTGCCCAAGACCTTCGAGGGTCCAGAGTGCATGCAGGCGTGCGAGCGGCTGTTGGCTTGTTTGCAATAAATCCTCAAGCACTGGAACAGCGGATTGGTGATCTCCTCGCACCAGCATTCGCTGCGTCATGTCTCGTTGCCAACCATTCGAGCTTTCGAGTGCAGCAACGAGCTCGGGCACAGATCGTTCAGCGAGAGACTTACCCGATCCAAACGTCTGATCATGTTCACGCGTCTGATTCTGCCGCACAATGCGATAGATTCTGCCGTGGTCCTGCCCCGCTCTGAACCACGGGCGTAATTCGTCCTGACCATTTTCAGGCAACCACTGAGGATGCTCGATCATGTACCGATACATGTCCACAACCCAAAGAGCTCCCTCAGGTCCAGTGCGGACCATCACAGGCCGACACCAACGGTCCTCACTGGCAAAGAAATCTGTATCTGCTTCCTTGGGATCCCGCCTGAAAACAAAACTGACACCTTCATCTCGAATCAAATTGTGTTGCACAAGATTGTGGAACGGTTCACAGGTAAAGGCATGTTGCTCAATTCCCCGCTCGAACAAATACGCGTCTCGGTAAATCATCGGCGAGCACGCAGACGTAAAACGTCCAGACTGGCTGAAGCTGTGATAACGTTTTTGTAAGTTACTAGCAGGATAAACAGGCGGATTGGCTGGCGTGACCACCTGATGCTTGGGATCAGGTGGAGCGTAATGCGAATTTCGTCGTATGTTCTGGTCAGCTAGAACATAGTGCCACAAGGGATGACTATTCTGCACACCAAACCAATTGCCCCAGTCATCGCGGCTTCTTCCATATTGCGAAGGACCACTCTGTGGATCCATCAGTCCCCGGTCAGGACGCAGCCTGAAATCGCGACTGCCGACAAGACATTCGACACCTGTTTGCAACGACTTTATTTTACTGTCTTTGCCATAGCCGCCATGATGGCTTCCACTGGCACAGTAAACCCAGTTGTCGAGTCCCCAGCGAAGACCATTCACACGCAACTGTTGATTCCCTTCGAGAAAACCAGAGTACAGTGGGCGTTGTACATCCGCTTTTCCATCACCTGACGTATCTTCCAAATAAATGATTTGAGGTGCAGCGGTCACAAGGATTCCATCGCCCCATACCAACACACCGGTCGGAAAGCTCAATCCCTCAGCAAACAAAGTGGACCTGTCATACCTTCCATCTGAATCCGTGTCCTCAAGAAAACGCACACGTCCGCCTGGCTGTCCCTTTCCGTCCATGCCAAGTGGATAATCAGCCATCTCCACCACCCACAGTTTTCCATCCGCCCCCCAATCAATGGCGACGGGGTCCTGAACCAAAGGTTCGGCTGCCACAAGCTCAACCCTATATCCATCAGGAACATGAATTGATTGTATGGCTGTCTCGACATCTGTCGGCTGTGGCGCGGCCTCAATCACGGACACTGCTTTGACCGGTTGCTGGACTTGCTTGATACCAGCAGCCAAGAAGTGCGTCTTGATTTCATCCGTAGTCAACGGTCGGTCATACAACGCGACCTCCTCAATCATGCCTTGCAGGTTTGCAAAGTTATCAGCGCGTCCGCCGATTAAGATCTGGCCGCAGTCATCTGGATAATCAATGGGTAAATCACCCGTTATTTCAGGTTCTGAATCTCCATTGAGGTAAACCGCGATTTGCTGATTTTTCCTGACCATGACCACATGAGACCAACTACCCACAGGGATAATGGTTCGTCCAGCGAGCAGCTGATTTTTTCGATTCCCGTTGAAGACAATCAGTTGTCCCATATTGGAATGGGTACCGCCGATTCCAAGATTGTCACCAAACGCGCCGTCGACACCATCCATTGCTCGTGAAAACACATAACCCGTGACCGGTCGATTCTGAACAGGCAATTCATTTCGAAACCAAAGTTCGACACTGTAATTATCATTGAGGGACGAGATATTTCCTTTGACACGACCTCCCGAAAAATTGACTGCACTTACCTGCTTACCCAATGGTTTTGCACCAGCCTCGTAGTCAGCCATGCTGTCACCAACAGCATCGATTGCGTTTGGCGGGGAATCGTCATGCAGGCGCCAATACGCGAGAGGCTTCGATGCTACGACCGCTGCGCTGTACTTTTGGCGGGATTTCGCATCTGCGGGCTTCGCACTCAGCACGACTTGCGGCTTGGGTTGTGGAGGCGCAACCATGTTTGAGGCTTTGTACGACGCAACAACATCATCTCCGGTCAGCACGCGATCAAAGACTGCAACTTCATCGACTTTACCGTCCAAGGTCGCTCCGCATCCATCGCTGCCAATCAACAAACGGGTCAACGGGGCGATGACAGATACGGGTGCCTCAATTTCCGGTTCAGCCCGTCCATCTAAATAGACGCGAATTAAATTTCCATCTTTTGTCAGCGTGACACATTGCCAATGCCGTTCCGAAACAACAGTCTTGCCAGCCCATACTTTGCCACCATGCCGCAAAACCAACCTACCCGCTTGTTCACCCTCACCGAGACCTGCTATCTCAAGAGTCTCAGCTCTGGTCAACAATAGACCGCAGGTGGTATCACGCACATTGACCGGCAACATGTTTTGAAACCACATGCTGACGCTGTATTGGTCAGGCTGTTGTTTGAGGGCTGCGTCCACGTACCCGCCGGCAAGATAAACCGAACGATTGCCATAGACTTCCATCTGGATCCCCTCAGTCTGAAAGCCATCACCATCCGGGCCTGGCAAAAACAAAGCGACACCGCCCTGATGAGTTGCGGGATTCACATTGGTGGAATCAACAACTCGTTCTGCAGTCATATCATTGAACGCCCAATGTGCAATCGGTTTCCTGCTTTGCAAGTCTTGCCCATAAGCGGAATGGGGCGTCGTCAGTGGCCGTCGTTTTTCTCCTGCAACCTGCTCAAGCAGACTCAACAAGGTCTCGACAATCAAAGGCTCAGCTTCCGTCACCAAACCCGCCGTGCGTGCAGGCCAAGTGGTATACCCGCCCAACAGATGCTGTTCTGGTGGAGGGATATAACCGGTTGCCCCGTTGGCAAGTTCAAGGTTGAAGGTAGCTTTGAGGGGACTTTGGCGTTTGAGTTTGAGCCCCGTGATCCCATACACCTCATTGGGAATCGCAGTGATTCCGAGCTCGCCAATTCGAACAGCCTGCAAAACGACTTCCGCAACAGGGTTAGCGTGAATCCACTCGACTTGCTCAGCGTAGACTTCCGGCCGATTTCTGGGCAATAAATCTCCGCGTCCTGCATTCAACGGACGAGCCCACTGACGACGATCTTTTGTCGGGAGTCGCAGACCAATATTCAAGCGTTTTTCGGCCATTGCCAGCTGATGATCTGCCTGATATTCAATCGACTTCAGAGCCTCCAGCACTCGAGTCGCAACACGATCAGAATACTGCTGCCGGCTGATTGACTGACGTGGTTGACTATAGTCCATCCAATGCAAATCACCGCTGGTCCCCTGTGACATGATGCCAACAAAGCCGGGTAACTTTTTGTTGAATTTCTTCTCGATCCGCTGCCGCAGCGAACGCGACACCTCTCCAAAATAATCAGCGGAAAAACCTCCTCCGCCAAAGTAGTGCATCGACAGATTGCCCATCACACAAATCGGTGATTCATCCACACTCGAGACAACACTCAACACCGACAGCCATGGATCAATTGGGCCGGCTGGACTTGTGTAGGTTGGATTTTGGTAGCCAGGGTGCATCATCGCACGTACCGTCTGCTGACCAAACGGATCCACGCCCATTTTATCGCTTCGAGTGATCCAGCGGCGACAGTTCGTCAGTTCGCTGCCATCCACAACAGTCCAACCGATCTTGGCTGGCTTTTGATTCCGGTAAGCCTTGATCACCGACTGTGCAATCCTCGCCGGAACGTACTGCACATACGGTTCATCGGCGGGACACCCAAGACACAACATGGCCGCGGGCGCCATGTGTGTATGCGTTGCACTAATCAAAATGCGATCTTTACGCATCCCGGTTTCCTGTGATACCAGATCTTTGACTTTGTCGCACAACCAAGTCGGCAACATGCAGGAATCCACGATCACAATTGCAATCGTTTCGGATCCATCACCAATCACAAGCGCTCGTGCATGCAGCGGATCAACCACACGATTCGCTTTCGCCGGTAGAAAACCGCCGTTTTGAAATGCAGGTAAGGTTTGCGGTGAAATGTCGACAGCAGCAGCACCTGCATGCAGTCCAACTGCATTAGCTGCCTGAAACGTTGCTCCCGTCAGGAGCGTCATGAAACAGCAGCCAAGAATCAAAAAAGATTGCATTTGCGTTTTCACCTATACCCTCTGGTCTTCGCTTACCAAATCTTCCGTATCCCGGCCATTCAATGCGGTAGCGCAATGACAGCTCTACCTTTTCCAAGCACATTCAAGCAAAGCTGTCCTGCTGCTGAACCTTTCCACAAGTGACAGCATACCGAACGAACACAGGACTCGTCGCTCTGACACGCCGCGTTAAATGAACCTCTACAAAGCCTGCCACAATGTCGTCGACCATACTCGAGCCTGTTCGCGCACGAGCTTCATTGCTAGCCTTTTATTGCGAGAGTGCTAGCTGATGCTCAACTCAAGAAACCGAAAAAGAAAATAACAGGCTTTTTGAAACGCCGATTTTTTTCTTGACACCCGAACCAATGCATATACACTTGTCCACCATTCGCTAATTATGGCGAAACGGGGCTAGTCAGCGTTTGACTGGCATCACTTTCATCACACTCTTGGGGCAAAAGAGTTATGAGTAATGCATGGGGTCGTAGTGTTTCGGTTCTCGTTTTCACTGCTGTCTGCGTCATCGCAGCGGCGCAAGAGAAGACACAGGAGGCAAAAGGCAATTCCGAGCGTGGAATTACATCGGAAAGTCGCGAAATGGTGAAAGGCAGGCTACCTCGGTACTTTGCTTCTCTGGTCAACAGCGAGCAAAGGATCGAGATCTACCTAATTCAGTCAAAATTTCGCGATCAGATTTCTGAACTCAAACAGCAATTGGAGAAGCTTGAAGCAAAGCAAATGCAGGACATTGAAGCGGTGCTGACTGCAGATCAGCGAGACAAGTTATTCGATTTCCGTAACAACTCACGCAAAAAACGAAGTAAAGAACCTGCCTCAAGTGAGCGTCGCAATCCAACCCAACCGGAGAAGGATTCAGCGAATCAAACCTCGAACATGTCCAACAAATAGAGTTTGTTGTGAATACTGAATGAGTCGACACGATCAGAGCAGGTGGTGCGCGGTCCCAACCGCGCCACCGCCTGTTTTTTATCAAGCAGTCGTCTCATCCTTGCATTTCATCTTTGCGTTTCTTTGACTGGTCACGTGATCGGTTTCTCAACGTTGCTTCCTGGCAGTAGCATTGCCCTGAACACAATTTGATTTTCATCAACCAGAGAAATCAATTACGTGATCTAATACAAAATATGATTTAGTACAAAGAGGTGCGAAACTCTGGGGATCGCCATGTTTTGCCCCAAACTCTGGACTCTGAAAATCCACCCTCAACCTATCCACCATGAATCACAAGTACCAAACCTCACTTTTATTTCTCACCGTCGCGTGCCTGTTTATACAGCCATCTTCAAGTTCAGCCGACAACCCTGATTCCGCAACACCTCAACTGAGCTCGTCTCCCAAAATCCAAGTGACAACCACAGACCTCCCCGAACTACCACTTGAACTTACAAGTTTCGGTGGTGCCGTTGCGAACGGAACGTTGTTTATCTACGGCGGACATTCAGGAACGGCACATTCGTACTCCACGGAAGAGCAGTCCGATGAGTTTTGGTCATTGGATTTGCAGGCGCCCCAACAGTGGAAGCAGTTGCCTTCAGGTCCCCGTTTGCAAGGCTTGGTAATGCTGCCTTATAAAAACTCGGTGGTGCGTGTGGGCGGCTTCACTGCTCGCAACGCTGAAGGTGAAGAACACGATCTACACTCCCAAAATCAGGCCAGCCGTTTCGACATAGCCCAAAATCGCTGGGTTGACCTTACCCCACTGCCGGAACCACGTTCGTCGCTGAGCGCTGCGATTGCTGGTGATCAGATTTTTGTCATCGGTGGCTGGGCACTCAAAGGTGAAGAGACAAAGTGGCACAGCACGGCATGGAAATTGAATCTTGCAGATCCAAACGCAGCTTGGCAGGCGCTCGCCAAACCTCCCTTCAAAAGGCGTGCTTTGTTTGCCGCAACTCACAATGGAAAAATCCATGTGATCGGTGGCATGAATTCTGAGGGTGGCCCAACCACTCGAACCGATGTTTATGACCCCGAATCAGATAGCTGGTTACAGGGCCCCAAGCTACAAGGCAAACCTCTCACAGGATTCGGCTCGGCCGCTCATTCTCTCGGTGGACATCTCTATGTCAGCACCATCGACGGAAACGTGCAACGACTCAATGAAGCTGAGAAAAAGTGGGATGTGGTCTCCGAGTACGACCCCGCACGATTCTTTCACGTGATGGTGCCGTGGACCGAAACGAAACTGTTACTGGTTGGTGGTGCGAACATGTCTGTAGGCAAGTTCACCGACTTGGACTCAGTGGAAATTGTAAACGAGTAGCCCTGTTTTTCAGAATTTCGTTTGAGGAGAGCTAACCATCACTCATCACCAGTTGTGCGTTCAGTGACCACGCGACTCATTTCCAGCATCCGAGCGATGCTACGGAGCCTGCTTACCAGACTGCGGCATGCAGCCACATGCTCACTCTTTAATTTGTAGACCAACACCTCTGAATACAGGACTTTGTCACTGGACAATTCAATGGCTTCCGCCCACTGCAATGCCTCACCAGGCTGATGCTCATTTTCGAATTGAAGCTCAGCGACTCGTCCCGACCAATTTCCAGCCGAGCTTTCCACGCCCTCAGCACGAACATTAAAAGTACAACAATCGCTTGCCTCTATCTCCACCGCTGCTTCCACCATCAATATCCCAGCTCTATATTCCTCTGCCGTTTCGTAGACTGCCATTAGCATGGTCCCCACCGCTGGAACCTCTGATTTCATCATGGTTCCCCGGCGTGCAGCCGTATGTTTTCCTTTACCGGGATCTGCGTGGTTGCTCGTGGAAACTAACGGCGACGACTGAAAAAACGCAGGCTCAGTCTGTGACCCGATACTCGCGTCACTTCCTTGGTCCCGCGATTGGCCATACATACATAAGTCCTTTCCTAAGGCTTGGAATCGTGGTGACTTCTTGATGAAAAACACCTCATGCTTACTCAGTCGCGTAAGCCTTCCATGGGCTCCGCACAGAAATCGCGAGCATTGCGGATTCACGCAGCCCAAGGATGGGCGCGGCACTCAAACAGAACAATCCTTCGAATGCAATCAGCATCGGGTTGCCAAAATAGCAGCGAGTGTCGTGGCTGCTGTTTCGATTCGATAGATACGTGTGCCCAAGTCGACGGCTTTAAAAGAATGCGAAACAGCCAATTTCACCTCATCATCGGTCCATCCACCTTCGGGGCCGATGGCCACATGAAAAGTCCCTGAGGCTGCGACTTCGCGAGTCAGATGATCCATGGCTGGATGCGCAATCCATCTTGTTCCGGGGCCACATGCTGAAAAAAAATCGTCGGCCCGCACCGGTGCTCTCATGTCCATTAATTGGTTTCGGCCTGACTGTTTACATGCCTCAATCACACCACGACGCAGTTTTGCAAGCAACGCCTCGGTCGGTGGGCGTTGTGTACGCTGGGCAATCAAGGGTGTCAGCGAACGGACCCCCATTTCTGTCAAACGTTCGACCAGTTCTCGGGAGCGATCAGGTTTTGGGAGTGCAATTGCGAGATGGATCTCGCGTTCAGGTTCACGATTGATCACTTGGGCAGGATCGGCCTGACAATGGCACTCTTTGCGGCCCACTTGGACAAAGTGTGCAATCGCCTCGTGTCCACGACCGTCAAATAGCACCAGATCGTCCCCAACCTGAACTCGCATCACGCGACTGGCATGCTGTGCTTCCGCCTCAGGCAGACTGACCAATCCGCCCAAAATGGGTAAATCAGGGACAAAGTATCGTCGTGTCATCGTGTAAAGCACCGCAATCTGGCTATTTTGGTCACCACGTGGGCTCAGGCATTCTCAAGAAGATACAACAAGTTAGCCGATCTTAAACAGTACTCGGAGACACAATCCCCAAGTCCGAATCCACCGCATCGCCGTACCCTTTCTGCAGGAACTGAATTGTCGCTGTCCGTACATCAGCCATTTTACGGCTACCTGCGCCACTGGTCACTGCAACGCCCGCCGTTCCTAAACTGTCCTGACTTCTTTTTTTCAGGTCAACCTCAACGCGAAGCTTTGGCGGCACTGCAGTACTTTGCAGGGAGCAACTGGAAGCTCGCTTTCCTGACTGCTGCGAGCCGCTCGGGGGTAAGTCATCTTTTGGACCATATGGTATCGCTGCGTGGATTCGGTTCATCTCCAGTCGACATCATTCTGACGCGTACCGCAGGCACGGGTTCAATATCCCCACTGCAGCAACTTGGTTCAGTACTTGGGTATGGGGGACGCAAAGATATCACGCAGCAAATGATTGACGCAGCGATTCAACAGAGTGACAAGCAAGGCATTCGTACGCTGTGGTTCATTGAAAACTGCCCCGTTTCCGCCGTTGGTGTAGCTGCGGAGTTTGCTCAGCGTCATCGAAATTTTTCGATCGTCGCAACAGCGCGGCCCGAACATCGGCCGGCACTGCAATTGAACGCGGGAATGTGTGGCATGCAAATTGAGCTTGAATCAATGTCCCAGCACGACACTTGTTCCTATGTGACTGCAGCGTTACAGCAGGCCGGCAGCACCCAGGCGATTTTCAGCAAAGCAGCCATCACAAGATTGCATGATTTAAGCGGAGGCCTGATCGGTGAAATTGCTGTGCTCGCTGAGTCAGCGCTGACGATATCTGCTTGCAACGGTTTATCCAGGGTCACACCATCCGTCATTGAACAGGTCTCTGAAAACCAGACATTACACCGCTTGCACCTGGAGCATGAATCAGAGGACATACAGAGACACGCGGCTGCCTGAACAAAGTTCACCAGCATTTGTCGACGGCAATGAAAGCAGGGACAGATAGCAATCTCAGCTCATCCCTTGCATTGGGATCTTTCCAGCGTCACACAGAAGCTTCATTCAGTGTTTTTTCCACACACGGAGCAGTCTTCACGTCGCCTCACATTCATCGTGTGAAATGTCATCCGCCTGAGATCCATTCGCAACAACCTGCCAGACAGGGGATCACCCATTCCTGCAATCACCTTGACGGCTTCTACGGCCCCCATACACGCCACAGTGCCGGAGACAGCACCCAGCACAGGAAACTGCCTTTTCCAAGTGGGAGGATCCTTGGGAAAAATGCATTGCAAACAGGGCGATTCATCTGGAATCACCGTCGTGATGTGTGCTTCCATCTCGTACATGGCACATTCGACCAGTGGTTTTTTCTGCAATACGGCTTGGCGATTCATGGCAAAGCGTTCTGGAAACAGTGGTGCACAGTCAACAATCACATCACATTGCTCAACCAGGCTTGCAGCATTTTCGTCATTCACGTTCTGAGCCACAGAAACGATTTCGAGCCTTGGATTGAGGTCTAACAGGCGTCGACGGATCGACTCAATTCGCGGCTTACCGATCCAATCGTGCGTCATCAGTAACTGTCGATTCAAATCACTGGGTTTGACGTCACCGGCATGAGCCAAGATCAGTTTCCCTACGCCAGCAGCCGCCAATTCATACGCAACCACGCTTCCGACCCCGCCAACTCGCGAAATCATGACGGAGGCATCTTTCAAACGTTGTTGGCCCTGCTGGCCCAAATCTGGAATCCACATTTGCCATTCATAAACAGCCTTTTCCTCGTCTGTAAGTGAATTCGCTGGCTTGCTTCGTTCAGTCATCTCTGGTTTTCCATTCTAGCATTCGGCAGATCTCGCAAACCGAGGCGCGAACCTGCCCACCTTTTGTGACATTGCTGCTGTGCGTGACATTGCTGCTGTGCGTGACATTGCTGCTGTGCGTGACATTGCTGCTGTGCAGGGCATCGAAGCAACCGGGGGTGTCCCCGTGGCCAGCCGGCCAAAAATCACGTCCGCCGCCTATGCTTGCAGGAGCATATTATCAGGCGAGAATGTCATCAGCGACCTGCCCAGCGACATCGGTAAGCCGAAAATCTCGTCCAGCGTAGCGGTAGGTTAAACGTTGATGATCCAATCCCATCAAATGCAAAATGGTTGCATGAAGATCATGCACATGCATCTTATTTTCGGCTGCATAATATCCATAATCGTCCGTTGCTCCATAGGCATACCCGCCTTTCACCCCGCCTCCTGCCATCCACATGGTAAAGCCATGGGGATTGTGATCGCGACCATTGCTCCCCTGAGCGGTGGGCGTCCGCCCAAATTCACCGCCCCAAATCACAAGCGTGTCTTCCAACAAACCGCGACTCTTAAGATCCTGCAGGAATCCCGCGATTGGTTTATCAACCTCCGCGGCATTCTTGGTATGCCCCGCATACAAATTGCCGTGCTGGTCCCATTGCACTTCGCTGTCACTGTGCGTGACTTGGACAAACCGAACGCCATTTTCAAGGAATCTTCGAGCCATCAAGCACTGTCGGCCAAAATCCTCAGTCACGGGATCATCAATTCCATACAGGCGCTGAGTCGCTGATGTTTCTCTTGTCAGGTCCTGCAACTCCGGCATGGATGCCTGCATTCGATAAGCAAGCTCAAATGAATCAAGTCTTCCCTCCAGTGCCGCGTTGGATCCCACGCTCTCCAAATGGTCCTGATTCATGGAACGGATCAGATCCAATTGTTGACGTTGATTTTGCAGATCAATTCGTTGATTGCGAATGTGCTTGACGCCAACACTTCGGGCATTGAGCGATGCATTTCCGATCGGGGTCCCCTGACAATGAGCTGGCAAGAAAGCGGCTCCCCAGTTATTCACACCCCCATGGGCCAGAGTGGGGCAGATAGTGACGAAAGCCGGCAAATTCTCGTTTTCAGTCCCCAGCCCATACGTCAACCAAGACCCAAGACTTGGACGCACAAACTGATCGCTGCCTGTATGCAATTTCAGCAAAGCACCACCATGAGCAGGATTGGTGCCATGCAGGGAACGCAAAATACACAAGTCATCAATGTGGCTTGCAACATTGGGAAACAACTCGCTCACGGGCAGTCCACTCTCACCATGCTGTTTAAAACGCCATGGCGATCGCAACAGGTTTCCCTGTTTGGCAAAAGTGACTCTTGGAAGATCAAACGGTAACGGTTTTCCGTGATCCCGATCGAGCAATGGCTTAGGATCAAAGGTGTCTACGTGCGACGGTCCACCCTTCATGAACAAAAAGACAACACGTTTTGCTCGTGCCGAAAAATGTGTAACTTTCGGTGCCAACGGTCCGGCAGGGTCGACCACTGCAGCCGGTGCCCCTTGATAAGTTGCCGGATCAGCTGCTGGACTGGTCTGCTGCAACAGATGCAGGAATGCAAGATTTCCAAAACCCACGGCACTATCGCGAAGCACGCTGCGTCTGGACTGCAATGATGATCTCAACATGTTTTCACCTTTGATACATGAATTCATTGCTGGCGAACAGACTCTGACAAAACAGCGACCATCCCTTGCTGATCCATTGATCATCAACCGCACCTGCATTCAGCTTGGCACCTGATCTGATTTGGGCCACGAAATCGATAGCACGTCGGGACTCGCGTTCATTGGGGTTACGCCCCAGCACTCGCTGATAAGCTATTTCAACTCGTGAAGCATCGCTTGCCGACAACTGCAGCAGGCTTTGGGCGAGAGCATCTGCTGAATCAAGCACAAGATCAGAATTCATCAACAACAGAGCTTGAGGGGCAACAACGGTTTCGCTGCGATCGCCAGTGGGCATGGTGGGATCTGGAAAGTCGAACTGCTCAAACATCGTGTACAAATTATTCCGAATCACAGGCAAATAGACTGCCCTTCGCAGACTATCGTACCGAGTGTGGTCAACCGACGTGTGGTTGAAAACAAACTGACGATTACGCAGCGGTACCGTTTTGCCAGCCATGGTTCTTTCTAAGCGTCCCGAGATCGCAAGTATCGAATCCCGAATCTGCTCAGGCTCCAAACGTTGCATACGAAACTTCCACAACAGTCGATTGTCGGGATCAACTTTCGTGGCGACGGAATTTTGTGGATGAAGAGCTGACATCCGGTAGGTATTGGACCCGAGAATCAGACGATTCAGGTCTTTGGTTGACCAACCCGATTCCATGAACCAATGTGCCAGCCAGTCAAGCAATTCAGGATGTGATGGAAGATCACCAAGGACTCCAAAATTCTCAGTGGTTCGTGCCAGCCCCTCGCCGAAGTGCCATCTCCAAACACGGTTAACATAAACACGAGCGGTCAGCGGGTGCTGTGTGCTGGCCATCCACCTCGCAAATTCCAGCCGCCCACTCTGATTCTTGGGAAAAACAGGGCGAACATTGGAGTTTCGCATGACCTCTGGAAAATCCCTGCCCACTTCCTCACCCAAGTTCAGGTGACTCCCGCGGATATGAATTGGCAATCTAGCAAGGACTGTATCATCAGAAACTCCCATCGCCGCTGGAACGTCCCGAGCTTTGGACTCATAAATCCTGGCGGCTTCCATTCGTCGGTCATACTCAGCCAACGTTTCATCATCGAAAGCGAATTCAGGCTTCGGTGGAACTGTCAGAAAACCTGAACGATCTTTCAAGGCTGCCTCAACCAGCTTTGCATCTGGCAGCACAAGGGACTTGATCACGAAATCGAGGTTCAGTGATTCCTTGACAACCTCACCACCGACAGCGGCGGCAAAGAGTGGACCATAAATCTTCTGGATGGCATCTGCCTTTTGTGCTGTATCAGAGTGACTCTTTTGCACCTGATGCCATGGCTTGAACACCGCATCCTGTTGATTGAACTCGAGATGTCGGCGACAGTGGTGCAGGATTCGAGGATGCAGGCCATACCGATCTGCAACTTCAGTAATCCGAACCAGAGAATCCGAGATTCCAAACTCCGTGCTGGCGATCAAGTACTCGGTTGCCTTCTCATTGGCTGCTACTCGCAGCTTGGCCATAGCTGAGTTCTTCCAATCGCTCGCTTCTTTTTTGAGCCTCGCGATTTCTGCATCGATGACCTTAAACTCCTTCAAGTCATCGCCCGTTTCGAAAACATATTCATGCCAATGTTTGATCGCGCCGGTATTTGAATCCCCAAACGTTTTCGTACTTTTAAAAATTGCAGCCAAGGCGTAGTAATCACGCTGCTTGATAGGATCAAACTTGTGATCGTGACAACGCACACACCCCAAACTCATACCCATGAATACTTTACCGGTAGTGTCAATCTGTTCGTCGATGGTGTCCATCGTTAGCTTTTCTCGATCAGGCTCTGCGAGCACTTTGGCTCCCAACACGAGAAAACCGGTAGCAACTCTTGTTTCCTCAGTAACATCGGGCAGTAAATCACCTGCAAGCTGTTCAATTAAAAAACGATTGAACGGTCGATCACCGTTGAATGCGTTGATCACATAATCGCGATATCGCCACGCGTTGCCAAAGGCGAGATTTTCATCCAACCCGTTTGAATCGGCATAGCGGGCAACATCCAACCAGTGACGTCCCCAGCGTTCACCATAGCTAGGTGAATGCAATAAGTGATCGATTAACGCTTGTGTTGATCGTGGAGATGTATCTGCTAAATACTTGTCGACTTGCTCCGGGGTGGGCGGAACACCCACCAGATTCATATACAGTCTGCGAATCAGCGTACGAGGTCGAGCAGGCGGTGCAGGCTGCAACCCTTGATCTACCAAACGTTTTAAAACAAAAGCGTCGATTGGATTCTTAACAAAGGCATGCTCACCCGCGTCAGGCACCGCTGGATTGGAAACAGGCTGGAACGACCAGAACTTCCTGCCTGCTTCAGTACTCATCCCAACTGGCAACCGCGCTGTAATCTTTTCTTGACGTGGATCAGGCGCTCCCATTTTTACCCATTTTTCCAGTACCGCAATCTGCGCCGCCGCCAACTTGCCTTGCGGAGGCATCTGAAAGTCGAGGTTCTGATAACGAACTGCTTCAATTAACAGACTGGCATTCAAGTCACCCGATATCAGTGCAGCACCACTATCACCACCACGCAGCAAGCCTTCACGTGAATTGAGTTGCAATCCACCATCCGCTCGTTCGCTGTGACACTCATAGCAGTGCTCAACCAAAACCGGCCTGACTTGCTTCTCAAAAAACTCCAATTGTTCAGGGCTTGGAGCTTTTGTTTCAGTGTGGATCGCAGTTTTAGCTTCTTCCGCTGCAATCAGTCGCGGTAGACTAATCAAGAACCAATAAAACAAGACCCGAACGCTCGGGTAAATGCTCGACTGCACAACCGTTAAAAAATTACCGCGTTCAAAATCTGAAGATCGCTTCGATCTCAGTAATATTAGTAAATAAAAATACATGCCTGTGATTTTAATCGTTCCAGCGGGCAATGTCGTTCCCGGCCCACCAGAGAGAGCAGAATTTCAAAGCAAACCGCCCACCTGTCATAAGCACTGCTAGAAAACGGCCGGTTTCACGATCTAAACTTGACACTTGAACACTCATCCAGCTCGCCAAAACCAAAGGGTTGGAACCGCAAGGAACCGATTGCAGGTGACACCCCTCTGGCCGAGCAAGGACGCCAATCCCACACTTGCCAAAATAGAGATTTCTCGCGTCTCCCCCCAGGTACAGCAGAGCCCGTTCAATGGAGTGGCGCAAGCACCTCTCCTGAACGCGGGCCGTCACACCCAACCTTGATTGCAGAACCTGGTGAATGAACGTCAAACACCCTTACCAGGCCTCCAGAAGTACGATGGCTGAATCAGTAACATGAGTTAGCAAGCACCAAGCTAAAAAAGACGTCAACTCTGCCCTGCCAACGATTTGAACATTATTTCACCAACATCCCTGAAAAGGAATCTTTCACGTGAACACCGATTTTCGAATACATCGTTTACTCGCCGTCGCGACGGCAGCTTGCTGTTTCTCTGGTTCTGCACTTCAGGTTTCAGCGCAAGAACCAAAAGCGATCGGTAATACATTTCTTCCCACGGATGCCGCAGCCACAGTGATCATGCGGGTCTCAGACACACTTGCGAGCCCCCAAGCTGAGCTGTACCCAATCGAGATTGCGAATGCTTGGTGTCGACAAAATATTGGCATGACTGCAGAGAATATTGTGACGGTGCAAGCCATTGCCACAGCTCCAGGTCCAACTGGCCCCATGATCGCTGCTGTCATCAGGTTGAAACAGGACTTCAATCTGGCTCAGGTCAACGCTGAGATGGTGAATGCCAATGAGCCGGTCGATGTGGATGGCAGTGTATGCTATCCGATCAATACACCTTTCCCAGCAATGCTGCATGAGTACGATAAACGGACCGTCATTCTGGCAACGCCAAATTACATGGACACCGTTATACGCGCGGGGACGGATGATCGTGTGCTTGGTCCACTGGCTAACTTGGCAGATACGACCGCGCCGTCCGGCCAAGTCTCATTATTGATTTCGATGGAACCAATGCGCCCCATCGCGATGAACCTGCTACAAAGCACAAGTGACCAAATTCCACCACCACTGCAAGGCTTGACCAAGGTGCCCGCCTTAGTAGATGCGATTGTCCTATCGATCGACATTGAAGACGAAAAGGCTGGTCAGCGTCTCACCATGTTGGCGAGCGACGCGTCCGCAGCAAAGGAACTGGAACGAACCCTGAACAACGGGATCTTGTCGGTACGCGACATGCTGCTGCAGATTGCGATCGCTGACATGAATCAGGATGATCCAGTTGCTGCCGCAAGTCAGCAATACATGAAACGCGTGGCCGACCACATGGTCAAAGTAATCACTCCCAGGCAGACCGGTCGGGAAGTCGTAATCGAGGGCACGCTTAACCCCAACATGACGACCAATGGCGTGCTGGTTGGCTTGCTGTTACCCGCCGTTCAAGCTGCCAGAGCATCAGCAAGACGCATGTCATCAGTCAACAACATGAGACAAATCGGGCTTGCGATGCACAATCATTATGATGTGTACCGCACACTGCCTGGCAACATCGTCGATAAAAACGGAAAAGCTCTGCTAAGTTGGCGTGTCAAAATCCTCCCGTTCATAGAGGAACAATCTTTATATGACCAATTCCACCTCGATGAACCGTGGGACAGTGAACACAACATCAAACTGCTGAGTCGCATGCCTGATATCTATGTTGATCCGAACACCGCCACCCAACCGGGAATGACAGTTTACCAACGCCCCGTTGGTGAAAAACTGATCATGAATTCGGACGCCGGCGGCAACTTCCGACAGATCACCGACGGAACAGCCAACACGATCATTGCGGTGGAAACCCTGCCTGACGCCGCGACTGCGTGGACAAAGCCTGAAGATGTAGCGATTGACCTGGACAAGCCAAAGAGCAAGTTATTCGATGGCAAGCGTGCGGGTTTCAATGCGCTACTGGCGGATGGTTCTGCACTGTACCTCGGTGATGACACCAATGCCTCCATGCTCAAAGCACTCCTAACAGCCCGGGGTGGCGAAGTAATCAACAGGTCTGAATTCTGATTTGTGCAACACCAACATGGCAAATGAATCGTTGCCAAGCATGGGTGAAGGTAATTTCCATCTCATGAAAACATGCTCACTACCTCGCAAAACGAGCGAGTCCCAAGCAGAATGAAGGACCGCGTTGTTGTTTTGAAAATCAGAGTTTAACCCCACTGCAACAATGATTTCCCTCGATCCAAATTGAAGCAGATCATTTGATCCTGCCCCGACTGATACCACGTGCCTGCAGTGAGTGCAGACACTTTCATAACCTGCTTCAGCTTGACATCCAAACGCGGAGGCCCCTTAGCATTCGTCACACGAAGCGTAAAGTGTTTAACGTCGAATTGCGCATCGAAGGTAATCTGATTCCCAATACGTTTGATCGCCGTCAAATCCTTCGCAGCCCAATAACGGCCGATTTCACTTAACCTCATCCAAACTGTCTGATCGCGATAGCGAGCATTCAATGAAGTTACAATTCTCTGGAATGCTCGGAATCCAGATTCAGTCCCGTTGCTATACATCCCGGGCCAATGACAAAGCATGATTGCGGGCTGCTTACGTTCAATCAGTTCAACCATCCGACCCGACGTTGCATCCTGATTGCAATATCGGTCCGTATCGGGAACGCGATCACCCTGCCAACCACCGAACCAGTCTCCCGTACCTGCTGGAACGTTAACAGTCAAACGCAGATCATCCGTGCCCAATCCTCGAACATGCTCCAAAATGGGTTCCGTATTTTGCTCGCCTGTACGCACATACTTGAAGTAGTGTGGCAGATCGACGGGATAGACATCTCGGACCGCCTGATCAACCGCCAGTGACAGTTCGCTCTTCACAAGATTTCCGAAGCCACCCGGTGTGGTTATTCCCTCGCACGGCAGATCGCAACGTTCAAGAATGCGCAGAGCATAAGCGAGATAGGCCGCGAGTTCGTCAACACTCTTCTTTTCTTGAGGGTACGAATTTTCCATCGTCGCAGCATTGATTACTTCTTTGGGCCGCCCAGTCTTTAGATCAATGACACGTGTATGCGTGATCATTTCTGGGTGAATATCCCAGTTCGGCACCATCAGTTCACGAACGAGTTTTAAACTCTCTTGCAATTGACGGTGCGACCACCCCGGCATCTCCCGATCAACCCAACCCACGCAGGCAGGGTAGGGCACAATGCTGTATTTTCCTCGCACTCCCCGATCTGCGCACCACTCACCAAACCGGCGAACAAACTCATCGGGAATCTCACGAGGCCAATCTCGCCAAGGCTTTTTGTATTCACCACGGTCGGGTAGCGCTTCGGCGAATTGAGGCGTGCAGAAATGCCCCATGTTCACCAAGCAGGTTGAATCATCAATGACGAAGGACAAGGGAACACGGTTACGTGGAAGTAAAACCTTCACTCCCACAATTTGCTGATCCGCACCAGAAGCGTCTCGAGACACGGTTCCCACATCATCGTCTGCGATCAGTGACCTGGATCCACTATGCGCTGCAACACCAAGCCCCGTTGCCAGGAAAGCCCGTCGAGTCTGCATCACTTCACCTCGTTCTCGCAAGCGGTAGGAATTGAATCCAGCACAAAGAGACCGCCTTAGTGCTGAACCTCACGTGAGGATTTTAACGCACAATTGGCGCGCACAACCGTAGCAAACCCAGAACAAGTCACTCAAACGCCTGCTAAGACACCTAGCTGGCACCAAAAGGAAATTGTCCCGGCGTAGAAGCATCTCTGGGGAGAACGTGAATCATAGCGAGTCTGCTCACATACCCCTGATCACTGCCAACGCAGGACAGACGAAGCACCGTGAAGATTTACGGTGCCGCTGCAACCCTGTTTACGGAAAACTCTGTCGGCCCACCCGATACATGCGAGCTTTTTTTGAACCATAACGACCACTGCAAGCTAGCCCTGTGCTGCTGGTTCTTCAGCACTTGCCTTCTTGGGTGGCGCCTGTGGCCAAGGTGGAATCTCTCGTCCTTCAGCCGGCTTGCCTGACCCATCGCTCGTACCACGCAAGCTGGCCACATACGCCGAAACCAGAACGATCTCATTCGTGGATAGCTTTGACTTCCATGCGGGCATCGCGCCCGCGTTGGCACCATTTTGCAGCACTCGCAAAATGTCAGCTATATCGCTGACGTTTTTATAATGGTCATCTTGCAAGTTTGGCCCCACTTGACCAGCTCCATTGCGACCGTGACATGAAACACAATTCGTCTTGAAGATGGCTCGCCCGACACGCAGCCATGAATCTTCGTAAGTAAAACGTACTAACGTCTCACGATCTGCCTTCAAATCTCCCATTTGGCTGAATTGCAATTTCAAGTTTTCGGCCAATCGCTGATCATGCTGATCAGCAAGCGAACGACCTTCGGTACCATTGTGGTAGTACCAAAAGTATGGCGGAGCAAAGACTAAACAACCTGCGAACAGCCAAACCCACCACTTGGGCAGCGGGTGATCAAATTGCTGAATCCCATCGAAGGACTCCTCTGTCAACGTACCAGCTGACGATGCATCATTTGAATCAGAAGCGTTGTGGTTTTGATCGCTCATAGCTTGTAAGCTCCCCGACAAGAACGGGGCTGTAAGACGGGGACTAAGGGTTCAATTATTGATAACAGTAAAACATTTTCATACACAGCTGAAATTCCATGTTGAATTGATGACTCATTCATTGCAACGAAGTGTTACGTATTTTTCATCAGTCACGCTTACAGGGATTCCTCTGATCCACCAGAGTGCTGCCCTGCAAATCCCAGCGGTGTTTAAGTACTGCGGTGTTTAAGGTACTGCGGTGAGCATCCCATTCATGTCAGCCTCACGAACTACTTTTGTTAATTTTGGAATCGTTGCACTGGCTTTCGCCTTACGAGCCGCATTGTCTTGCCTGCCACCAACTGATCCTGTTTTTTCTGTTGATGGAGCAGTAAGATCGGCCCCCAATCGTTGCAAGTATGCAATCAGAGCTACTGCCTGGGAATCGAAGGTCATTACGTTACCGCGCCGCACCGTCCCCCCCTTTGAAACGATATCGGCTGCCAACCTTTCCGCTTGCCCGCTGACGCTATTTTCCACCTCAGTCAAGTCAGCTTTGTAGGCCACCCCACGCTCCCGCGCATCCTGTACCAATTCGTCAACTTTCTGCATATCAATGGGTCGATCAAGAAGATACCGATATGAAGGCATCGCTGATTCGGGGCTTGTTTTTCGGGGACGCGCAAGATGTTGCCAATGCCAAAAACTTGTTTGCTTGCCGGCCTCCCTCGCCAAGTCGGGACCCAGTCGTCGATTGCCCCACTGCGCTGGCTGGTCGTACACCGATTCACCTGGCTGACTGAAATCTCCATAGCGTTTCGTCTCAGCCATTAGCGGCCTGACCATCTGGGTATGGCATTTAGAACAGCCTTCGGTCAGGTAGATGTGCCGCCCCATTAATTCCAGCGGAGTATAGGGTTTGACAGATGCAATTTCCGGCACGTTACTGCTGGCAAAGACGAACAAGGGAACGACCTCGATCGTGAATGCTGCTAATACCACCAATGCGACCAGGAAACCAATTTTCCTTGGTGACTCCTCCCACTGTTGATGCCAAGTCAGCCGAGTCCAAATATCAACCTTCTTGGCCACATTCAAGACGGGCGCTGCTTCAAGGATGCTAACGGGCTCTGGATCCGATACCGGAAGATTTTGATGTGCATTTTTCTCTTCATGATAAACGAGGACCTGGTATGGCTTCGCACGGTTCATCCAAGTCTTTGCGTAGTTGGCCAGCATCACACCCATGCCAATGAAATAAATCAAGCCACCCAGCATTTGCAACGACCACACCATTTTCAGAAACGACGTCGAATCAGCAAAGTCATATTTCAGAATACCAAGGTCATCCATCCCATACCAAACGCCAGTCTGAACAAATCCAGCCGCGTAGCCGGGCAAGACGCACAACAACACCGCACCTGCCGCCAACCAAAAGTGCAAACCGACTGCCTTGGAACTGGCGATTCCTGTTTGAAACAACTTCGGGATCAGCCAGTAAGCCATGCCAATCACCAACATTCCGCCACATCCCATGAGCCCCAATTGCAAGTGAGCTGTGATCCATTCGGAGTAATCAACCTGGGCACGGATACTTTTCACACTCAACACAATTTCTTCGCAAGCATACATCCCAAGCAGTAGAACTCCCCACTTAAAAAAACGCATCGAAGGATGCCGTGATTTTTCAGCCTCAGTTCCACGGAACGTCAGCCACACGTTGGCAACACCACCGAACACAGCCACACCGAGCAATATCCCAAACAACATTCCAAAACTGGACACCCACTCGGACAAAACGGTGTAATGCAAAAGCCGAGGCGCAGCCCAAACCCCCACAAGCGCTAAGGTCCAAAAACTGACAATCGTGAGCTTGTAACTGTAGATTGGGCGATTCGATACCTTGGGGACGAAGTAATACGCCAAGCCAAGTGCCGGCATGATCAAAAGAAACAAGGTAGCATTGTGGCTATACCATGCCTGCAATAAAGCATCCTGCATTCCAGTCGCCAACGAATCACTTTTCCACAGCCCCGTTGGAAAGACAAACAGCGTGCATAGGTTGACCAGTCCCATTCCAACCACCGCTGCAAGATAAAACCAAAGCGAAACATACATTCGCCGCACTCGACGGTGTGCCAGCGTCATAGAAAAATTGGATGCAAAAAACAGAATCCAAACCAATGCCATTGCCAAATCAATTGGCCACTCTACTTCGCTAAATTCACGTCCTTGAGTGATACCTTTGGGCAAGGTTGCCAAAGCAGCAATAATGATCGCCTGCCAACTCAAAAAGTGAATCCAACTCAAGGCCCTACTCCACATCCTGGCTTTACAAAGACGCTGGGTGCTGTAATAGATTCCAGCAAAGACTCCGTTGCCGACGAAGGCCGTGAAGAACAGCAGCATTCCGACAGGCTGCAGCCGCCCAAAACTTAACCACTCCACCCCAGCATCCTGCCTCGGATGCAGCAAGGTAGAAGTGAGAAGGACAGCGCAGATTGCGGCCGCCACGCCCCAAAGCAATGTCACACACAAGAAACAACGGACGATTGTGTCATCGTAGGAGTATGACTCCTCAGAAGCACCGTCCAGCATCATCACATCGGTCCCGGATGGATCGTCAGGGGAAGTCCCGCTCAACACGCCGCTTACCTATTTTTCTGCCAAGTAACACAAAACGAGTACTTTCCAAACAGTCTCGCTAAAAGCCGATTATAGCAGGCGAGTACAAGATCGCATTGGGGCAAATGCGGCAGTCTGAGGCGGAATGGCAAATGTCGCGTCAGATCCCTCACCCTTGCAACTCGAAACAAAACGAACTGCCAGGGAGAAAATCCTGCAACCTCTGCCACAGCACTACTCAGCTACCCAACTTTTGGCCGAAACGCGAGGGAAATGATCTGAAGCATCGAACGCATCGCCTCCGAAATGGTCAGCTTGCTGTAACCGCGTTCACGCTCCGTGAACGTAATCGGCACCTCTGCCATTCGCTCTCCTCGCTGATGCAGCCTCAAAAGAACCTCTTCCAAAACAGCATAACCGTTCACGCGTAAGTTCTCTAATCCTAGGCTCGCGAGTGCAGTGACACGATAACATCGCATTGATCCACTGCAATCACGTATCGGCAAACGCAAAAATGTAGTCGCGAAACCATTGACCATGCGACTCATTAGTTTGCGACGCAACGGCCAGCCGATGATTTCACCATCAGCAACATAGCGTGAGCCAACCACCACCGCCAAAGCACTGTCTTCTAATGCCCGACTAAACAGCAACTTCATTTGCTCGGGGCTGTGGCTCAAATCTCCGTCAAGATTCATGAAGTAGTCATAACCCTGATCGATCGAATGTTGCATCGCAAAGCGGATTGCACTGCCTAGGCCACGCTCGTTTTCCCTTACCAATACCTGTACCGAAGCATCACTCTTGGCCATCTCGCTGACCAAGAAAGCGGTGCCATCTGGCGAGTTGTCATCAACGACAATCACATCAGCTTCGGGTAAGGCCTGTCTCAAGCCAGTAACCATCAATTCAATATTTTCAGCTTCGTTATAAGTGCAAACCGCGATCATTGCCCGAAGTGAGCTCCGGTATGCATAGCGAGAGGTCGACATCGTACCGGGATTAACGGATGAATCTGATGCAGGTGATGATTCAGGCAAAGTGAAGATTTCCAGAGTCAAACTAAGCAAGAAGGCAGCCTAACCAGCAATGCTTGAAACGACCACCAGGTAAACCATTCGACACCACTGAAATCAACTTGCCCAACAGCGGCTTGGAGAAGAAGTGACGGCTTTAGCCTCGAATAATTTCTAACGCATTGTGTATTTCATAAAATACGCAGCAACTGCTGGAACAAAGACGAGCACGGAACGTTCAGAATGCCATTGCATCGTCTGTTTGCAACAGGATGATCGCCACAATCTCAAGAAAGATCAATCATTCCATTTCACTCCGCCAAAACTGTCGGCGTTTTTGATTACCAATGGTTCTGATTGAGTGCCCTCACTACCAGCGGTGCTCAGGCCGATCGAGTATTTCACGGAGCAGGAGCGCCTGCTGAACACCCCCCGGGCGTTTCAGCATTGCGACCAGATCTTCGGCGGAAAATCCGACCGACTCTTGAGAAGCAGTGGTCGAGGTGGACTGACTGTAGGGCGTTGAATCCGCATCGCCTGCCGTGGCTTGCTTTTTCGCTTCGCTTGCTTGCCGGTTGGGCGCCAAACCAGCATTGCTAGTCTGGCCCTCAGACCTTTTTGCCTGCCTCGAGCGATCCTGCCTCGCGTGATTCTGGCTTCCTTTCACGGCTTGGGCAACGACAACATTTTCGTTGCCTGATGCCGATACAACTTGAGCCTCAACGATTTCAGCGTCCTGAACCGGCCTCGGGGTACGCTCTGTTCGCCGATTTGAGTATTGCGGCGGCACACGTTTTTGCGGTGCATTCTGATTTTGCTGGGCTGCCTTAGCCTGACGGCGCTCTGCAGCTCGCTTCAAAAAATCTTCAAGATCACCAGACATGATGTCGGTCCTTGTGTGAAAACGTGGTTCGTCCTTCGTTTTACTTCGAGTCGCCCGAATCACTGCCACCATGAGCACTGACTGCCAATGACTTTCTCATCTCGGTGTCAGCCGCAACATTCTGCAATTTGTAGTAGTCGAGGATATGCAATTTTCCAGTTTGGAATGCTTCCGCCATCGCACGGGGCACCGCCGCCTGTGCCAGCACAACTGAAGCTTTACTTTCCTGAATCTTGGCTTGGTTCTCTTGCTCCTCCGCAACCGCAGAAGCTCGCTTACCTTCCGCACGTGCACGTGCAACCTGCGTATCTGCCTCAGCTTGGTCAGCCTGAAGCCTTGCTCCAATGTTGGCTCCCACATCAATGTCTGCAATATCGATGGAAACAATTTCAAACGCAGTCTGGGAATCGAGACGCTTTGCCAACACGGCCTTACTGATCACATCCGGATTTTCAAGAACTGCTTTATGGTTCTCTGCAGATCCAATCGCACTAACAATTCCTTCGCCGACCCGAGCGATGATCGTTTCCTCGGTTGCACCACCGATTAATTGCTGCAGGTTTGCCCGTACAGTTACGCGAGCCTTGACCTTTAACTGAATTCCATCTTTGGCTACCGCATCCAAAGATGGTTTGGCTGCTCCACGTGGGGGACAGTCGATGACCTTTGGATAAACACTGGTCTGAACCGATTCCAAAACATCTCGACCAGCCAAGTCAATTGCGGTCGCTTCACGAAATGTAAGCGAAATGGTTTTTGCCTTCTTCGCAGCAATCAATGCTCGAATCACCTGTTGAACATTTCCGCCAGCCAAGTAATGAGCTTCCAGCGCTTTGCTGGTAAGTTCCGGATCGCTTAGCCCTGCCTGCGTTGACATGATTTTGCTGCGAACAATCGCACGCGAGTTGACTTTTCGGAAGGTCATTCCAAGCAGGTCAAAGATTGTGACCTGAGCCCCCGTCAGCATGGACTGAATCCATAAACCGAAGTAGCGGGAGACAATGAAGAGCACGACTAAAATAACAACTGTGAACACAACCGCGATGATTGCTGCGCCTCTGCCCTGTTGGGCGACCAAACTGATATCAAACATGTTTTGTTCTCAACTGATTCACTTTCTAGCTATCACCCAACCGTCATGGGCATTCTAGCTGTCAACTCAATGATGGGCGATCTGCCGTGCTCCATGATCCACCCGAAGCAGCATGTTACCACACTTTCGGATTCACCTCGCTCCGAAGGAGTTCATCTGCGTCCGACCAATGTTACCACCTGCTGCCTGCTCGACCACATCCCCCGACAGCGGTAAAAGCGTTGTTTTCTGTTTATCGCAAGCGGTTTTTCAGCAACAAAGACATCGAAACTCCCCCGGAAAGCAAGGTCACTATGTTGAGGTATTTTTCTCGTCTGTGACTGCAATGCAGAGACCCAACAGAGGCGCGGTCGAAAAACCCACGCAAGGTTAAAAGAGGAACCGCGAACCAATGGTGCCCAGGGGCTTCCTTCGGGGAAGGTCCTGACGGTCTCAAATCGAGCAGAGGCTCAAATAAGTTCGCACACCAAGTCCGTAAAAAAAGCCCGAGAATTTCCCAATCCCGAGCTTTTTACAATTCTGGAAATCATTGATCGACCACGAAAATGCCAGCCCTCACACCGATCACGCAGAGAGGTCTGTCCGCAGCGAATCGTCTCAATCTTTCTTGTCCGCGTCCGCCTCGGCACCCGCTGGGGTGTTGTCTTCGTACTTGGCCTCAGGAATTGCGTCAGTTTCCTTGGTATTGAGAACGCTGTGATAAACAGCAAACTCACCGGCATCGTCACCCGATTTTTTATCCACAGGCTCTTCAGTGACGTTGGCAGATTCGACAATCATCTCAATGACTTTACGTTCGACGATTTGATTCCGCAGCGCATCCATTTGGCCCTGCTTCTCAAGCCTCGCTCGCACACGACGCTCTGGTGTATCACTTTGCTGAGCGATCAATGCGATCTCTGCATCGTAATCAGCGTCATCGGCTTCAACGCTTTCTTCCTCAGCGAT
>NZGD01000090.1 GCA_002690925.1 Rhodopirellula sp. | reverse complement strand
ACCGTGAATTAGTGGTAAATATCAGCCTTACGGGGACAAATCCGACCTCCGTGGAGTGACAATATTTTTTTTCTTTTCACGCCAGGTATCCCGCAATATTCCCCCCATTTTTAACCGCGGTGACCATTCGCTGGTCCGCAAATTCCGGAACGGGGCCTGGTCTAGACCTTTCGGTGTCAGAACCTCGTCACCTCTTTGAATGTCAGAAGCGAGGTTGACCAGCCAACTCCTTCGCTTCACGAGCAGCTTTGGTGACGTAGACACTAGGTTGCGAGTTCAATTTGATTCCTGTTCTCGCGGACACGGATCGCTCGTTTGGGCAGCGTAGGATTTTTGCATCTTGGTGGGATCAACAAGTTGAGTGAAATCTAAGCGAAGCATCTTAGTTGGTGCCTACGTGTCATTGGGCCGGACATTAAAAAGTGTAAATAGCGGATGGTAAACAATCCAGCAGCAACACTGTCTGCGCGAATTCATCATGCCACCTGCACCATCAACCAGCCGCACCATTAACCCGTAGTCGCTCCAAGCCTGCTCGTCGTCAAGGATTAGAACCACGCTGATTCGGGCCGCATCAGTCGCATTGTTAGCTCGAGCGAACGTACCGATGGCAAATGCAATTCCAGCAAAGTGATAAGCAAGTGTATGAATCGGGTTTTGTCTCGATGGAATCGTCAAAATTGAGCAGCGTCACTCACCCGACTGCATGACACCCTTCGGTCTCGTGCCACATGATGTACACGCCTGAGCCTGTGTCAGTTGAGTCGCTCCCGATATTCATGAATCGGGATTTGGGTAGAGCAACTTGTCCATCGTACAAATTGCGTCTTTCAGCGTCCCATCAGGAAATGTTCAAGGAGGCAAAAAGATTTGAATCCATTAACGGATTTGGAAACTTCCACGGTGTCAGTCTGGAGCATTTATGCCAGATCCGTGGCATGTCACGAGAACGTAAGCCAGATTGCATCCTCGATTCCAGACCCAAGCCATTTCATGGCGGAAGTTTGAAAGATCAGCGTGGTTTGCTGATAAAGTTTCGCGCGGCACCGGGCGCGGTGCGTTTGGCTCGGTTGCGTCGTTGTCTCATCGCCTAATCGGCTCGTTGTCTCATCGGCTCCGGCCCTTAGATCACATCCCGAAAGGATAGCAAGCCATGAAATAATCATGTAATGATTCCTATACCCTGGCATCAGATGCAGGACACTCGTAGTGGAATTCGAAGTTGATGAATCGATACGATACTGGTTTCATTTTGAACTGGTGTCATTCTGACTGCGATTCATCCGTTTGTTCTGTCATGTTTGGCACTTTCGTCGTGCGTCGCCTAGCCCTCCGTATCAATACGGTTTTCATGATGACGACAGGAGCAAAAAAAACGACGAGGATTCCCCACACCTCAAGCGGTAAAACGAACGTATACAACCGGCTTCTTAGCTCTCGTATTTCGGTCGCATCGGTTAGGTGATCACTTGACCAGACGCTCTCGTCATCGTTTGCATCAGACGATGTGATTCCATTTGGTAATGCCGCATCCCAATTTGGCTTCTCTCCGTTGAGATAAACGCGGACGCTCGTACCGATACCGGGAATCGGGCGATGTCCACTTGGGGTCAAGTATTCCGTTTCAGATCGACGGGATTTGATACGGAAGCACCGGAACTCAATTTCAGCGACTTCGAGTTGCCCCTTCTCGACTTCGTCAATGTCTAACGTGATGTAAATCCCCCAGTCGTAGTTACCGAAAGCACGCTCGATTTGTGAGCGTTCTGCTTCAACCCTGATCTCCTTTATCGTCCCGACCACGATCAAGTCCGATTGCCGCAAATCACTCAGAGCTTGAGGAGCTTTTTCTGCTTTAGCTTCCAGTGCACTCCCAGCAGCAGCTAGCATGAGCATGGCAAGGATGGATTTCATTGTTGTGCCTGCGATGCAGTTGTCATGAATGGCGTGTAAATGATGTGCGTTATGAATGGCGTGTAAATAAGGTGAGAAAGACCGAGAGAATCAGCGTGATACTCACCGAGCAGTACGGCGATTGAAATTGGCGTCCCGTTTATCGATTTCACAATTCTATTGAACCCAGTTTACAGCAGATTCCAAGTAGATTCGTCGTCGGGTAAAAAGGCTCGCAACGAGGCGTGAGATCGCCAGGTATTTCTTCATTTCCATGTCAACAACGCTGACCACCATTAGCGGGACATCCCTTTGCTTCCCTTTGATACGTTCGTGAACGTCTAGCCACTCTCTGGGAGTGGTTTTTGCCCTGATGCGGCAAACCATCGAACCATAAACCATCGAACCATAAACCTCCGAAGACAACAACGAAAAGCACGAGGCTGAAGACTGGTTTCACTGCCTACTTTGTTCTGCCCATCAACTTTTCCTCAGTGAATTTCTCAGTGAATTTCTCAGTGAATTTCACAATTCATTTTCCTCGGCTCTTTGCGAACCTGAATCGTGATAGTACACAACTCGCATCGCTGACCACGGCAGCGTTAACAATCAACGGAGCGGGAAGAACACCAATTCCGCACCGCCATAGAGACAGCCGCCACCAAGCAATAGTGCCGCAAGTGGCCCTGCCCAGAGGCCGATGAATGAATGAAGCGTTGCCTTGCCAGGTTCGTCAACTTCATAAACGACCGTAACGTTATCACCAATGACAGGCCGTCTGCGAGTTGATCCGCTTCCGAACGTGAACTGAAACGGACGTCCTTCGGCGGTTTCGAATTCAATCACGGGGTGAAAGTACACTTTCTTACGTTCGCCATTACCCCGACGCAACTGTTCGTCGACTCCCACAATCACGCCGCGTGTTCGCACGCCCAACACCAGCAACTGGACGCTTTTGATGAAAACCCAGAATCCAAAGCCAGAAATCACTGCGCCGATAACAAGCAGGTAGTATCCCATTCGATTTCAAGTCGTTTTAAAAAAGATTTGAGTTCAACTTAGTGGGCGGACTGAATCACCATAGTCGCCAATCTTGAGCCCAGATAATGTAGACGCCTAGAATTCCATTCGTAACCGCATGTGCCACAACACAATCCCAAAATCGTCTGGTGCGGAGCATCAGGATGGTAACGAGTGAAAACCAAATTGCCGCTGAAATCCATTCAGCCGGATGAGTCATCGCTCCATAGACAGCGGTCGTTCCGATCGCGGATCTACCGATTCTATCCAAGGTCACCTCGGGCCAGTCTGGATCGGTAAAGTAACGTAGCAGGAAGCCACGCAAGAAAAGTTCCTCTGCCAGAGGAACGGCAACAATTAACAGAGAAAATCGATTTACAAGGAACAGGTTTCGTTCAGACGAAGAATCGAACAGATCCCATGGGTTGATCGCTTGACGGCTACCAAACAGGTCCGGTGCAAGGCCGATTGTGGCAAGTAACTTCGACTCAAGATTCAGGCGACAGAGAGCGATCCAAATTCCCGCACCCAAGATGCCTACAGCAACCGCAACAGGCGAAACATGGATTGGAAAGTCCTGCTTGACTTTGGGAAATCCCCACATGACCAATGCCAGGATTGAAACAAGGCGAACCACTGCAATGGTAAGAGCGACTTCCGGAGATTGGTTCGCAATCAGTTGCACCTCGATACGCTCCCATACCGCAATGATCATGGCCGCAAGAAGCATGTAAACCGCGAGTGGCCCCACATAGACAGCCCAGTTCTGCCAAGCAATTTTTGATCCGGTACGATTGAGCGGGCTAGTCACTGACGTGGCGGTTGAGGCGTGAGAGGGTATTGGCCAGCGTTGATTGATGTTCAACGCAAGGTGGAGTGATCCACAGTATCAGCTTTCTTGACGACAACTTCGCGTTTGATTTGAGCCACGCTACTCATTTTGCGAATCGACTTCACTCAGAGTCCTTCCTCAGTCCTTGTCTGACTTTCTTGGAGCAGGGATTCCAGTTTTCTTTCCGCCAGCTCTAAAATCTTTCCGGCTGCCTCACGTTGGTACTTAAAGTCATCGAGAATGAACTTCTGCTTTCGTCCTTCATGATTGAAGCGGAGTACGGCAATGCCTTTTTCTTCCCAGCGATGCCGATCAATCTCGACAAGAGAATTTAAAGAGAATGTCCGTCCGCGACTGTCTCTGATTTCATCGTCAGTGCCCTCAATCCACGAACCGCGAGGTAAATACCATTTGAAAAACATGACCAGCCCAACAGAAAGGCATACTGCTATAAAAATATATTGGTTGAGAATTGACACCTCCAATTCGCCAGACGACTTTTCGGGAGCGTCTGGCATCCATCCTTTGTTTTTAGCCTCCTGTTCCCACTGACGTGTTCCCTCTGCAGTTTGCGGAAAAGATTCGTAGGATTGGGCGATCTTAAGTTTTCTTGGATAAGTGACTTGTGCATCGAAGAGACACCAACCGGTTCCCACCAAACACGCGATCGTAATCCAAAGGAATCGACGAAAGAAAGAAAGGTCAACTTCTGCGCGGATCATATTGAGTGTAGGTGAAGTATGGAGGAGCGACTGGGTAAGTCCAGCTGAGATTGAATTAGCTCAGAGGCTTGAAGGCGATCAGGGAAACGCCACCAATTGTTTTTGAGCACTGGAGGAAAATCGCTGAACTGGATTGCATGGTCTCGCGGTCATCACATTCACTCGAGGTCATCGATGTGCGACATCCTGAGAATAATCACCCGAGAATTTGCGAGGTTTCTTCCTCGAAAGGCAACACCAAAGATCAGCACTTTGCGAGCGGATTATTCTGGTTAAGACGATTTTGCAGGCTAGATGAATCGATTACCACGGTCAAGCAAATGAGCGGATGAATATCCACTTACTACAGGACTTACCCTTCAAAACGAGATTGGCCCATTGGATGCGAGATTCTCCAAGTGCTGCGGGACAACCGCTGAGCAATGATGAAATCTGATACACGATCTTGGGTTTCCGGTGTCGTTTTTAGATTGCCACGTACTCCGTGACCTTAAATGTTATTTGAAGAAAAACAGAAGCATACTTTGTCTGCCGCTCAAAAAATGAGGCGGAGCTGTCGAGCCGTCAAAATCATCCAATTGCTCATGCGATAGTCCCTCGTTTTCGAAAGTCGCCGTGGAAACCAGTTCTGTTTAGAAATGGAAACCTAAAGGAATTGTGTGTTTATCTTGCTTTCCGTGTGGTGTGATTACTTTTACCGTGGCTGCTATGGAGAGCGATAAACGTGGTCCACCGATCGTGGTAGCACAGGTCCAAAATGCTGGTTGAAGATCGCGTACCGTCAAGGATGCTCGACTGCGCAGAAACTTCGAACGTTGAAACTTCGAACACTAGCAAGCAACGTACTGGACAACCTTCACTATTGAATTCGATGGGACAGCAAACAAAGAAGCATTCAGGGAACCCATGAAATTGGTATTGAATTTTCGCTGGACCTCAGTGCACTTGAAAAAAGCAGTCTTGGTGCAATCCACAATCATGATCAAATGAGTGCCTTCGGAAGTACAAACGTCACTTCCGCAGATCAGGAGGACACCTGCAGGCAGACAATAAAATTGGTCAACAGGCTTTGGCATATGCTCCTCAATTTGGGAAAAGAGTGTCAGACCGATCAGCCAGATGAGGCTCCTCCGTACGGTTGGAGGTGCCATTGGCGTATCGGAGAAATCCAGACCACTTGAAGGCCCAATCAGATGTGCTTTCAGCGTTGACCCGAAATTCGAATGTAGTGCTCAAGCGTACAAGATTTCCGATTCACCATTCGTCTACGGTAGGTCCCCGGAAGAGCCAGCCGCATTCATGAACGCCCTTTTGCTGAGAAGGAAGCAATATTATTGGCCGCCTTTTTCGTTGGTAGCATGAGCAAGGGCTTCAGGATGGCACGAATTCCGGAGCATCTGAGGTCAAGTGACGAGTGACATCCGGTTGGCGAGCAGCTATGCTGCTTCTGAGGGTGAGTTCCTGACGGAACGTTCGCGAAAGCCGGGCGTTTTCTGCAGTAAAATGCCGTTTTCGAGGCCAGACCAGCATTCTCGACAACGATGCAAGTTTGCGACGCCGCACGAATTCAACGGTCAAGGACGAGCGAGACCCGTATCAGTTTTCGAAGTCCCCAATTAGTTTGACAGGCGTCACCACGCCAGGCATCGTCGCCTCCACCGCTACTTTCCGTTGCATCCCACTCTCCCTTGCTTCCCTCCTTGCGCTGGGTGCCGTCGACCGAGACGTGCCCTGTCTTCTCTTACCAATGATCATGATACAAAGGTTTGCCGCGTTACTGTTACGTTTCATCCTGCCAGCCTGCATTCTGGCGGGCGGTTGGTACGGATTTCGTCAGCTCTCGATTCCCATGGAAGAGGAAGTCGTCGAGCCACCCGAGCCAACCCAAGTCCGGAGCCGTGTACAGCCTTTGGAAATCGGCAGCTACCAGGTCTACATCGAGACCAATGGATTGGTGAGCGCCCATGATCAGGTCACGCTCTCTGCTGAGGTGACTGGGCGTGTCGTCAAAATCAACCCGGAGTTCGAAGTTGGCTGTTTTTTTTCGGCGGGCGATGTCTTACTGAAGATTGACGACCGGGATTACAAAACGGCAATTCGAATCGCCGAGCAGGAAGTTCGCCGCAGTGGGGCTGCTTCCAAGTTGGCGATGACGGCGAAAGAGCGGATGGAGCAACTTGCTGCGCAGGATGGTGCATCTTTGGCTGAGCTGGAATCAGCTCGTTCGCTGCTTCTGCAGGCGGAGAACGACGTCGAGATCGCGAAGGCAAATCTAGATCAAGCCGAGCGGGATTTGGAACGCACTGAAATCGTCGCTCCGTTCTCGGGTCGTGTCGTCACCAAGTTGATTGGCCCCGGTGAATTGATCACAGTCGGAACGACCCTCGGAGACGTCTTTGCAGTCGATTACGCCGAGGTGCGATTGCCCGTGGCAACCCGAGAATTGCAGTTCTTGAGTCTGCCCGAACGCGAGAGCGATCAGCCATTGGATGTAACTTTCCGTGATTCTATCAATCCAGACAACGAGGCTGAGTGGAGCGGGCAAATCGTTCGTACCGAGGGAGCTCTGGATCCAAATTCACTTGAGCTATTTGCAATCGCTCGAATTCCTGACCCCTTTGGTCTTCATCGCGGTGGTCCTGCATTGCGTATCGGCCAACCTGTGAGTGCAACGATTCGCGGGGAAAAACTGAAAGACGTCGTCGCCATCCCAAGGGGTTCGGTCCGTTCCCTCAACCAAGTTCACGTGATCGATTCCGAAACAAAAAAGTTAAGCACCCTGAATATCGATCCACTTTGGTCAGATGACAGTTACGTCATCGTTCGCGACACGAACATACGGCCAGGAGATTTTGTGGCGACTACCATGTTGGTCTATGCTCCCGAGGGAGCCATTGTCGACATCATTTCGGAACTCGAAACGGAGTCCCTTGCTGGTCAACCGGCGACTGGGAGCCCGACTCCATGATCGGTTGGTTCACCCGGAACGGAATCGCAGCAAACTTCTTGATGATCTTGATTCTGGTCGCGGGCGGTTTTATTGCCATGACGCGAGTTCCACTTGAGGTCACTCCGGCCTTAAGCTGGGACGGTATCAGTATTCGCATGGCCTATCGAGGTGCGACGGGCAAAGACATTGAGCGTGCGATTGTTATCCCCATCGAAGAAGCGTTGGAAGGTGTCGACGGCATCGAATCCATCAATGCCGAAGGATCTCCTGGGGGTGCCTGGATTTGGGTTCGGGCTGCTCGCGGCAAAGACCGCCGCGACCTGCTTGACGACATTAAAGGGCGTGTCGATAGGATCACGACATTTCCTGCCGAAACGGAACCGCCGCGAATCTATATTCCCGAGTCCGCTCACTATTACGAAATTCTGGAAATCGCTGTAACAGGTGATCTTTCGTTGCGTGAGCTTCGCGATGTCGCAAACAAGGTCCAGCGTGACCTATTGGAGATACCCGGCATTAGCCGAGTCGTCCTGCAGGGAGACCTCGACTCTGAGATCAGCATCGAGACGGACGTGGAAAAGTTATTGGCGTATGACCTGAGCTTTCGAGAACTTGCCGACGCAGTCCGAAACTTTTCGATCGACCTTCCCGCAGGTGCCATCGATAGCACCAGCGGAACGTTCATCGTACGCACTGACGGTCAAGCGTTTACCAGTCGAGAATTTGAACAGATTCCACTTCGTTCGGTCGGTGGCGCCGAGGTTCGGGTCGGTGACGTGGCAAAGGTCACGGATGGCTTTAGTGAGGAACAACCTCGCCTGTACTACAACGGTCGTCCGGCCCTGTTGCTGGAAGTGATGCGGGTGAGTAATGAAAACGCCCTTGATATCGCAAAATCAGTACGCAATTACATTGCCGAAACACCTGCGATTTTTCCAGAGGGAATCCGCTTGGAGATTTGGGATGACCAATCGATTGCGATCCGCCAACGACTGAGCACATTGACTTGGGCATTGGCGTTGGGCGGTCTCTTTGTGCTATTGATTCTGGGTTTATTTGTACGGCCAGCAGTCGCATTTTGGATCGTGATTGGTATTCCGGTCAGCTTTGCCGGCGCTGCTATCTTCATGCCCTGGTTTGGCTTGACTGCCAACGTGATGAGTTTATTTGGATTCATCATCGTGACTGGAATCGTCGTCGATGATGCCATTGTGACTGCCGAGAATATTTACTGCAAAATCAGCGACGGTATCGACCCGCTTAATGCTGCCATCGAGGGTACGAAAGAGATCGCAACGCCAGTCACATTCGGCGCTTTAACGACGGTCGTGGCTTTTCTACCGATGATGTTTTTTGACGGAAACTGGGGTGACTATGCTCGGCAGGTTCCACCGATCGTAACCATGGTACTTTTGTTTTCGCTGGTTGAATCCAAGTTAATCTTGCCGGCACACCTGAAGCACTTACGATACAAACCGCCACGCGGCTGGTTCTCTCGCTTCCAAGCTGGTATCGCCAAACTGCTGCAGAGCTTCATTCAACGAATTTACGCACCCATCCTGCGATTGGCGATCACAGGTCGCTGGGCAGTCATCACCAGCTTTAGTGCGCTCGCGTTGGTGATGGCGGGTTACTGCGTGAGCGGGCGAATGAAGTTCGTACCTTACCCTACCGTAGACACGACCCGCATCAGCGCGATGCTCAGTCTGCCCAGCAACACACCGATGGAAGTCACACAGCGGTACGTTCAACGCATCACCGACGCGCTTGCTATCCTTCAAAAGGAAGCCATTGATCCGGTCACCGGTGAATCAATGGTTGGCAACGTTGTTACCTTGGCTGGTGCCTCTCGTCCCGGACGTGACTACGACCGATCACGAGCTTACGCGTCATTCGAAGTCCTTCCTCCAGAACAACGCAGTGAACCGGGGCCATCCAATACGGATTTGGCGACACGTTGGAGTGAACTTGTGGGTGAAATTCCGGAAGCTCGCGAGTTCCGAACACGTACCGAGGCAGCCATGGTTCGTGAGTGGGGACCGGACGATGACGAATTCAATCTGGAACTTCGAGGACCGGATTCGCCCGCCAAGCGGGAGGTCGCCAGAAAGATCAAAACATTGCTGGAAACCTATCCTGGACTAAAAGACCAATGGACGGATGTTGATGAGGGACAGGACGAACTTCGGATTTCCTTGAAATCTCGTGCCGCCGAACTGGGTCTCACACAATCGATGTTGGCCAGTCAGGTCCGGCAGGCTTTTTACGGAGAAGAAGCACAACGGTTTCAACGAGGCACCGATGACGTGCGCGTCATGGTGAGACTGCCGGAAGCGGGTCGGCGGTCGCTTCACACGCTCGACCAACTGAAAATTCGGACACCGTCTGGCGACAAGGTGCCGCTCAAGACGGTCGCGACCATCAATGTTGTCAAAGCTCCCAGCAACATCGAACGTAAAGACAAAGCCGAGGTGGCGCGGATCGGTGCGAACGTGAGAGATGAAAGCGTTGATATGGTTGCGATCGCCAGAGATCTCGATCCAGCACTTCAGGAACTATGCAATTCAGCAGGACTCACCTTTCGTTACGACGGTTATGTTGAGGATGCCGAAACGACACGACAGCAGACGCTTGTGGGTGCAATTCTGCTCGGGCTAACACTCTACGGTCTATTATCTGTGGCGTTACGATCGCTGATCCAGCCACTCTATGTGCTTCTAGCCGTGCCCTTCGCGATCATTGGCGCGATCTTCGGCCACATCCTGCTCGATCTTACACCGTCTTATCTGTCAGTGTTCGGAATGCTTGCACTGGCTGGGATCGCGGTCAACGATACGTTGGTGATGGTTGACTTCATCAATCGTCGGTGCGCAGCGGGAAGTAGTCTGCATGAGGCTGTCGCCGATTCTGGTACCAGTCGTTTTCGTCCGATCTTTCTGACATCAGTGACGACATTCGTAGGTTTGACACCGCTGATCTTCGATCCATCGATCCAAGCAAAGTTCCTGATTCCAATGGCTGTTTCACTCGCTTTCGGCGTGCTATTCGCCACAATGGTGACACTTTTTCTCGTGCCATGTGCAGTCTTGGCAGGCGATGATCTTTCACGAGCCTGTCGATGGTTTTCGACGTGGTACACAAAACCATTCAAGTCAACACAGACCACAGCAGATAGCCAGCCTTAGTGCCCTAAGGCAATCGTTGCTTGGTTTCAAGCAGAGGAACATGCGGACATTCCAGGCATGCAAGGAGCTGGCTGGCAAAAGGACTAATCAACGGCCAGCAACATGCTCATCATGGCTCCGCTGCCGACGCCAATGACCAACAACATTGAACATCAACGCAATCGCTAACGCCCCCGTGACCCACGCCTCCGGAAAACTGAGCGGCGACCAAGACCCTTCAACACGACGGCGACGCCAGTAATTCAACTGACCATTGCTTGTATTTATAAGAAACGAGTCATTCACAATCGCACATTCCAAACCAATGTCCAAACGCTCCAAATCCACGCCGCTATGCAAGTCGCGGATCGAATGAGGGGTGACGAACCGTCGACCATCGGGGAACAGAAGAAGATCGCGAACTGGGAATAGGACTTGCGATTCGTCACTCCGGACGTTTTTCCCATAATCCCAAATTTGGAGATGGTTATGAATAGGGATCGCGATTCGCTTTCCATCAGATAGAAATGCTCCCGCTGAATCCCGTGTATCGGTTGTTTTCAATTCCCACTGCAATGCCCCGGTCACGAGATCGCGTATACGGTACGTTACCGGGGTTGAGGGGCGGATAATACCGCGACCATTAGGCAATTCGACTACATCTTGGACAGCGAGCAGTACAGACCGACCATCGGGCGAAACCCCTTTGACCAACACCGATTCAGGTGGGCCGTCTGACCCTGCAATCAACTCAGTACGCTCGGACGTTTGCAAATCGATGCGAATGACACAATACGCACCAAACCCATAAAGCTTCCCGTCCTGTCCTGCCTGCAAGCAGTCGATTTTCGAATCACCATCGAAATAAAAGTCGTGCAACACTTCACCGGTACTTAGCCGACGCACGACCAACCTCTCTGGGCTTGTAGTCTTCAGACAGGCCAATCGATCCTGATCCTCAAAAGCTGCCAGTTCGAACTTGCCCTCAGCACCGGATGCTATCGATTTGCTGACGTACCACGCACTGCGTCTGTTTTGTGTTGCCAATCCCGCGGCAATGGTAGCCGTCAGTAGCAGCAGTGTGCTCAATTGAAAACGGATTCGTATCATCTTCATGAGTGCCAAGAAGTATGAAAAACACGCGCCGAGCAACTCACACTCAGAGGTGAATCCGTGCGTAGACCACTACGTCGCAGACTCAAAACAATGTCTTCCTAGGATTTAAACATTCAAGATTAAGCCCTCCAAACATAAATCGCCAGAGTCCGAGACGTTTTAGTGCTCTCCATAAATCCGGACAGCTTGGTCGTGAACCAGCAGCCATCGTGAGGCTTCCCGTCACGTCAATGCCGCAGTCGCAACGCGTCACCCAATGAACGATGGTCTGAAAAGCGGCACGCTTGCAGATACATCACCTGAGCCAAAAGGGCTCAATATCGTTACCTGCGGGGGGGTGGAGCAAGATGGGCGAATTCTTTAGCTTGAGCCAGCATGACCATGGAAAGCTCGCACACGAAACTCGCAAAAACATTCCACTGGGGATTCATCGTTCTCTATGCGTACGGGTTACTCAAACAACTTAACGATGTGTCTCAGTTAGAAGATACAGGTTTGCTTGTTTTTGAGGTTGCCTTTGCGAGTTTATTCCTTTTGATCGTGTTGATGCGTTACTTCTACATGAGACAATTCGAGACATTCCTCGGGGTACGTGAACCGGTATCTTTGGTTCACAAACGTCTCGCAAAGACCATTCACAGATCAATCTATATATGTTTAGCTTTGCTTCCAATATCCGGATTGATGATCGCAGGATTATTCGCCCTGGGAATCTCAGGAGGACCACTGCAAGATTTGTCACTCAATGTGCATGAATTTTTTGCTTCTCTTAGCTACTTTTTGATTTCTATTCACATTGCAGCGGCAATTTACTCTCGATTCAGGGGAGAGGGTATTTGGACATCGATGGTGCCCGTGTGGAGAGAAAACAACAAGGTTGAAAAATAAAAATCGCATGACTGATCAATGCAATCATGCCAGGATTCCCTCAAGTAGCAATCCAAGCAAATGAGCTGCAGACGCGACGACACCAACAGTTCACTCTCCATGCATCGTCAAACCAAATGGGCTGATTCAGATATCAACAGGCTTGACCCTATCCACGCTGGGTTCTTGCACTTCCACTAGGCCTGGTCGCACGTAATCCTGTTTAAACTGATTTGCGATCACGAAATTGCAACCAGCCATGCTAAACTGCTCCCTTACCTCCTGCAAATTTCATCAAAAGGTCAGCCCACATGAAAAGCCCGACACAATTACTTTCTTTACTTGCAATTTGTGCCGCGTTCTTGTCCTGCGTTGGTAGATCAGATGCATCGGATCCAAACTTCGTCATCATTTTCGCAGACGATCAAGGATATGGAGACCTGAGTTGTTTTGGATCCGAGACGATTCAAACGCCAAACGTCGATCGTTTGGCCGATGAGGGCCGGAAATTCACCAGCTTCATGGTTGCTTCGCCTGTCTGCACCCCCTCTCGAGCCGCACTACTAACGGGTTGCTACCCGAAACGGGTTGGGATGCATCAGCATGTTTTATTTCCAACCTCGACCAAAGGTTTGAATCCAAACGAACATACAATCGCGGATCACTTGAAGTCGCAAGGCTATGCTACGGCTTGCTTCGGGAAATGGCATCTTGGGCATCACCCAGAAGTCCTCCCGACATCGAATGGTTTTGACACCTATCTGGGTATTCCTTACTCCAATGACATGAACCATCCCGACAACAAAGGCAAACCACAAGGTGGTGCTGCTGGGATGGATATTCTTTGGAAAGATCCTGAGTCCACGTTGACTAAATGGAAAACGCCACTGATCAAGGATGAAGAAATCATTGAGTTGCCGGTCGACCAACGAACCGTGACTCGAAGATACACACAGAACGCAATCGACTTTATCAAGAAACACCGTGATGAATCTTTCTTTGTTTATCTTCCACACTCCATGCCACACATCCCACTTTATGTTCCTGATGATGTCCGCGACCCCAACCCCTTGAATGCTTATATCAACGTGATCGAGCACATCGACTCCGAGGTCGGTCGACTACTCAATACGCTGGATGAACTGAAACTTTCCGATAACACCTACGTCATTTACACGACTGATAACGGGCCCTGGCTGCCGTTCAAACATCATGGTGGATCTGCTGGCCCCTTGCGTGACGGCAAAGGAACGACCTTCGAGGGCGGCCAAAGAGTTCCCTGCCTGATCCGTGGGCCGGGAATTCCAGCCGGAACAGTTTGTAATGAATTGACCGGAACAATCGATATGCTTCCAACGATTGCCGCTCTCACCAACAAACCCCTGCCAAAACAGAACAAGATCGATGGCATCGACATGTCCAAACTGTGGATGGGAGAAACAGAGCAGTCACCACGAACTGAATTCGTACACTACACGTCGCAAGGGAACCTCGAAGGCCTCAGGCAAGGTGACTGGAAACTGCTGGTCAAAAGACCACGGCAGCGCCGGAACCAGAAAAACGCAGGTGCCGCTCAGGCAAAACCACAAATCATGTTGTTCGACCTCAGCAAAGACATTGGCGAACAAAACAACCTTGCGTCCCAGCACCCTGACATTGTGGATCGCTTGCAGCAAAGAATGAAACAGCTTGATGATGAAATCAGCTTGAACGCGCGTAGCCCGTGGTTTAAGAACGACAAGTAGGCGGCAAATGGTCGGTCAGATGATTTTCCTATCGTCCGCTGCACCTTAAGAAATCCTGTACCACAAAACTGCCGACCAATCTCAAAGCTTCTTGCACGCTGCTCCTTGGATGCTGGGTTGCCTGCGATGAACGGGAGTCGTGCAGATGTGCGAAGGCCACTATCTCATCGTGAAGCCCTTTTTGGGGCTGCATGGCGTGGCAAAAAACTGATCCGAGGGTGCTATTTTCTGAGCAGTTTTCATGAGGGGCACGATGGCTCCTGCTCGAGACAAAATGCTCATTGAAAACAAAAACCTGAATTTTCCCTCGATCCAACAAGTGAGTTCACCCTGCGTCCCTGACTTCTTGCCTCTTTGCCTCCTTGGACCCCCGCATTAACAGACCCCCGAATTAAACTGCACATGAATCTTTTTCCAACAAGTTGAATTCTTTCTCAATGCTGAATGGTGTTTAATTCGCTTCGAGGGCCAACATTCATTTGCCAGCACAGGGGGCACAGAGCGAAGACTCCACCGCGAATCGCCTAACCTGACCTAGGGGGAAACCAATCGATTTCTGCACCCCATTGAGTCGATACCTTGAAAGTGGTGCTTGTGTCTGTTGAACGCGTCTGTCTGGGGATGTTCTGATGCCGTTGTTGAAACTCTGGAATTCTCTTCGGGGTCAATCCACTACCACGCCAGAGCCAACGGCAGGGGAGTCTCCTAAGGCTACGACACAGGCTTCATCCTCTGCTGCACAGAATTCGACACAGGTCACCAAACGCCCCGCCAAAAAATCGTTTGGAATGTTTGGCGGTGGCCCCCACAGCGGACTCTGCAAGCAATTGAAAACGCTCAGCGTTCGTTCTGTACTCGAGATCGGCGTGGGCGATGGCTCGCAGGCGATCGCCGTGATGGAAACACTCTCTCGTCATTCAGACTCCATTCGCTACTACGCGGTTGATGAGTTTGAAATGAGTGGCGGTGTGAACCTGAAACAATTTCATCAGACGTTGCGCAACCACAACATTCGCCCACAGCTCTTTCCGGGCTCAGTTGACCGAGGTTTGATGCAGATCGCTCATACCATCGGTTCGGTTGACCTCATTCTCGTAGCCGACGGGAACGTGATTGATAAAAACCCGGCTTCCGCCGAAATACTCTCTCGGATTTCTCATGAAGAGACGAGCGTGCTTGTCTCTCGAAACGAGACATGGAATTTCATGGAAGTGTCGACTCGACATCGCTGTCGCAGAGCGGCCTGATTGCTTCCTGAACGCGGGATCGAATGGGCACATTCCCCATAGCGATTTTTATACAACGCGTTCTTTGTTGACGAAACTGTTTTGGATTCAGGTTTGACCAAGTCGTAGGTGAACCCCTCTCGAGAAAATGCCATCTGCCAATTGGGCTGATACGTTTCGAGACAGGTTAAGACTGGAAATCCCAATCGATTTGTGGAATTGTTGGCTACGTTGGAACAAGTCAAGCCTGCCCTTTTCAGTGAAAGGCTTCCGTCGACTGAAATATCACGGTTATGGCAGGTCTGGCTTGGCGATCCACATCGGTGGAGCGTTTGAAGTGACTCGATCAGATCAAAACTTGATGCCTTAACCGCCCGGCTGACAGAAGCCCCGTCTATCTGGCTGTCCATGCATTGGCCACACGGGTCGGGCAACTCATTGTGTGGGCGACTCATTGTTTGGGCAACGCAAGGGTCGGGCAACGAGCCACGTCTGCACCAGCATCTCAGTAGCGATCGTGAAGTGGTACTTGTTCACCACGGCGTGATAAAAACTTTCAAAGCCTCAGAACTGAACTCATCGAGAAAAGCTACGCCTTTCGATCCGAGACTGACATTGAGGTGATGGCACAGTTACTGACCGAGAATTTCAAAAAGTCTCGGGCAGGCACCGGCAAACCCAATTTTCGTTATTTAACTGCAATTCAAATGACTCTTGCCCGTTTGCAAGGAACCTACGGCTGGGCAATCAGTTTGGTTGACAAGCACAACTTGATGATGGCGGCGTGTTTCGGCAGCCCTCTTATGATTGGGGTGGAACAAGATGATTACTTCATTTCCAGCGATGCTTCTCTGTAAGTCGGTCGCACCGAGCCAATTGCCTATGTCGCGAATCACCAGATCGCAGTCCTCATCACACAAGTCTTCTTGGTTCTCCATCACGAACAAGGTAAAGTGCAAACGAAATCCAACCTTTACGAAGCCGCGCAAAAAAGGCCGAAAAAGGCCATGGCACCGTGCAATTTGCAATGTCGTTGCAAGCTCCCTGGCTCGGGCAGCCGACCAAGGTGTGTACTGACATGCAGGGTCTGAAATCCATGTCGCGAGCATCAAAGCCTAAACCTGAAAATGCTGTGCGTTGGAGATGCTAGCACTATAGTTGGGTCGGCTGCAGCGTCTCGGTTTCGCAAGTGATCGGCAGGTAATCGAAACCTTGCGAACATTCCCGCATGGAGTCCAAAATTGCATGGGAATGCAACGTCCACGACGTCGGGAAAAAAATTTATTCAGCTGACAATTTTCTGCATCTCGGACGTCAATTCAAAGTTCCAACATCACTCGAGGATGCGTTTCAACTGTAAGAAATCAGCTACACCCACACGGCAGGATATCCCGCGGCAGAAATGACACACGATTCAATTGCTATGGTGGACAATAGCACTCCTAGCGTATTCCTCGTCTCTCGAGGAACAACTTAACGCAAATTCATCGCCAAGATACGAGAAGTCAAAGCCAGGTGTTGTCCCTTCCATTGCCATGGCAAACCATGGCGACACTCAGGTGGACAAATTTGCAGCTACCGTCATTCGAATCCCGCAGGTTCCAGATTTTGAATTGTCTAGCCGATCGCAACTCTGCAGTAATTGCCATATCACTCCGTACTGCTTCGCGGTTGCGACGTGGACAATACCCCAAAAATTGGCGAAAAGTGGCAAGGCCGAATAAGAACAGCTTGATGATTGCCGCACACCAAATAGTGTGAAAGATCACAAGAGGTCTTATCTAACAGCACAGAAAGTAAGTTGCCATGAAGAAAGTCGGCTTAAGCTACAATTCACGTAGAGCACTGATTGCAAATGTCGGGGAAACAGCAGGATCAGAGATTGCTGAGCTGATGACACAAATGGCTGCTGAGATTGAAGAACTGCGCCGCACCAAAGTAAATGTTACGCGGATTGTTCCTGGAATTCCCGAGCTACACAATACATTCGTAGAAGACCCTGTCTAAAGTCGAAACAAGCCAAAATTCATGAGCCAACATCTGGTCACCGGTGCCGCCGGATTCATCGGTTTTCACCTTTCACTGCGTTTGCTTGCCCGTGGCGAACAAGTCGTTGGCTTTGATAATCTTAATGACTACTACAGTGTCGACCTGAAACGCGATCGCCTGAAGCTTCTTACAAAGCATGACAACTTCAAGTTCGTAGAAGCCGATTTGGCGGATCAAACCAAAGTTGATCAGGTCTTCCGCGACCACAACTTTGACCGAGTTGTCAACTTGGCTGCTCAAGCGGGTGTCCGTTATTCACTTGAAAATCCACGTGCTTATACGGAAAGCAACATCGTTGGCTTCTTGAATATTCTTGAAGCATGCCGACATGCCAAGACACCTCACCTGACCTATGCAAGCAGCAGTAGTGTGTATGGCGGTGGGACCAAAATGCCCTTTGGTACGGTTGACCGTGTTGACCACCCTTTGAGTCTTTACGCTGCCACCAAGAAAAGTAATGAACTGATGGCCCATACGTACAGTCACTTGTACGGATTACCCACCACAGGGCTACGTTTCTTTACTGTTTACGGACCGTGGGGACGCCCCGACATGGCGTTGTTCCTGTTTACGAAAGCTATCCTGGAAGGGCGACCCATTGATGTTTTCAATGAGGGACGGATGCAACGTGACTTCACCTACATCGACGACATCGTTGAAGGTGTTGATCGAACGTCCGAAAAAATTGCATCGCCCGATCCTGACTGGAACAGCAGTGCCCCGAATCCCTCAACCAGTTCGGCGCCCTATCGGATCTACAACATTGGCAACAATGCCCCGGTCGAATTATCAACCTTCATTGAAACCATTGAGCAAGCCGTTGGAATGCAGGCGAAGAGGAATCTGATGCCGATGCAAGCTGGGGACGTGCCGGCCACGTTTGCTGATATCAATGCGTTAGAGGATGCGGTAGGTTTTCGACCTTCAACCAGCATCCACGTCGGGATCCAGAAGTTCGTTCAGTGGTATCGAGACTACTACTCAATCTAAGGTTCACTTCTTCTTCACTTGAACGCTGTAACCGCGTAAACGTTCGGGCGTTGATTCCCTGTAACTCTTGCTGCACGTCGTTACATCAGCCTCACACGAGCCTTGGCATACTCATTTTTTGGAAATAGACCTCGACCGCGCTGGCGAAGTTGCAAGACTTGAAACTAGCCATGCATTGGCATGCGGGTCGCCATCAGGCTTGCTCGTGATTGCTAGATTCTCGGATAAACAGGGCGGCGAGGGGACTATCAATGGGCATTTTCGCTCGCCAAGTTGTCTCGTTTTCGCCAACATAGCTGTTTAGCCGGACAGTTCTGCTCATAATCGGGGACTCCGGAGCGGTTCGTACCGCCTCAGCCGTTGACAGTTTGCCGCTAAGAGTTGACAGTAAATCATGTGAACTGTTTCCCTCTTTCCCTATTTTGCACCAAATGTCTGATGCCAATTCGTCCGCTCCGCGGACCATGCTTGAAAAAATCTGGGACCAACACGTAGTACATGCTCCCGAGCAGGGCCCATCGATTCTTTACATCGATCTACACCTCGTCCATGAGGTAACAAGCCCTCAGGCGTTCGAGGGGCTTCGTATCAACGATCGTCCAATTCGACGCCCGGAACGAACGATTGCAACGCCCGACCATAATGTTCCCACCTCTGATCGCAGCCTGCCCATCGCTGATCCAATCAGTCGAAAGCAGATCGAAACATTGCGTGAAAATTGCAAAGAATTTGGTGTCACCCTGTTTGACATTGACGATGTGCGGCAAGGTATCGTGCATGTCATTGGTCCTGAAAACGGCTACACCCAACCTGGCATGACCATCGTATGTGGTGACAGCCACACGGCAACGCATGGTGCCTTTGGTGCGTTGGCTTTTGGAATTGGAACGAGCGAAGTTGAACATGTGTTGGCCACTCAAACGTTGCGACAGTTCAAGCCAAAGACTTTTGAGCTTCGTGTCGATGGCGAATTGGCACCTGGTGTCACTGCAAAAGACATGGTGCTTTATCTGATTGGTCACCTCGGAACGGCTGGCGGCACTGGATACGTGTTGGAATACACCGGTGACTGCATTCGGGCATTATCGATGGAAGAACGGATGACCGTGTGCAATATGTCCATCGAAGCGGGGGCCCGTGCCGGGATGATTGCACCTGACCAAGTAACTTTTGACTATTTACGCGGACTTCCTGAAGTACCCGCAGACTTCGATGCAGCGGTCGATCGCTGGAAGGTACTCGGTAGTGATCCGGGTGCTGTATACGACTTGTCAAATACCTATCGCGGTGCTGACATCGAACCGCAAGTCACTTGGGGAACGAATCCTGGACAAGTACGAAGCATTACTGACCAGGTACCATCCCCATCTGATTTTGAAGATCTTACCGAGCAGAAATCAACTTCAGATGCGTTGAACTACATGGGACTTCAGGCTCATACCTCGATTCATGACATCCCAATTCAGCGTGTCTTCATAGGTTCTTGCACCAACGCAAGAATCGAGGACCTTCGAGCTGCAGCCACTGTCCTCAAGGGACATCGTGTTTCGGGTGACGTCAATGCCATGGTCGTACCGGGAAGCGGGCAAGTTAAAAAGCAGGCTGAGCAAGAAGGCCTTGATCGTATTTTCAAAGAGGCTGGTTTCGATTGGCGAGAAGCGGGATGCAGTATGTGCCTTGCAATGAACCCTGACAAACTGGCTCCGGGTGAACGTTGTGCAAGCACCAGCAATCGCAACTTTGAAGGTCGCCAGGGCAAAGGTGGACGTACCCACCTCGTCAGTCCAGCCATGGCCGCTGCCGCTGCCGTTAAAGGGCACTTCGTTGATGTCCGCCAGTGGGATTATAAAACTTCGGAATGATCATCACACGGGATCACACCTCACAAGACACCTGTGAGGTGTGATTTTCCTACCATCGATCGTTCCCGTTAAATCTACATCTTCCAACTGAAATCGAACTCATGCAAAGCTTTACCATTCACAGCGGTGTTGTTGCGACACTTGACCGCGCTAACGTTGATACTGACCAGATCATTCCCAAGCAGTTCCTGAAACGAATCGAACGAACCGGGTTTGGCCAGTTTCTGTTTTACGACTGGCGATTCCAAGATGATGGCACAACGCCTAATCCTGACTTTGAATTGAATCAGCCGCACCTGAACAGTGCCTCGATCCTGATCGCGCGCAAGAACTTTGGCAGTGGCAGCAGTCGAGAGCATGCGGTATGGGCACTGGAAGATTATGGATTCCGAGCCGTGATTGCGCCTTCCTTCGCAGATATCTTTTTCAATAACTGTTTCAAGAATGGAGTGCTGCCAATTGTTCTTGATGAAAAACACATTGACGAGATTTTCAAGCGAGCAGCCACACCATCACCGTACGAACTGACCGTCAACCTGCAAGAGCAGACGGTTGAAGACACAGATGGCCTGAAGTTGACCTTCGAAATCGATCCCAGCCGCAAGCACAACCTGCTACACGGGCTGGATGACATAGCAGAGACGCTGCAACTGGAAGAAAAAATTTCAGCTTATGAAGAAGCTCGTACCTGGTAAATACGATTGTTTGGCTGTCAGCGAACCACAGTGACGCTGACCTAAGCGGTGAACACAAGCGTCCCGGCTGGGTCGGCAGGCTGCCACTGCAAATGCAGCATGCGAAAATGCCCCGGGACGTCTGCGATCAATCACCGCTCTTGAATCTGCAACGCTAACCACTTAGCGGTGCTTGGTTGCCAAGCTCGGATGGGCGGCAAGTTCCATGTGCCCGAACAGCGTTTGCTCGCGGCGGACCAGATAAAACTTGGCTTTGGGTCCTTCCTGAATGTCTGGATGTTTCAAGATTCCAGCCAAGTCCTTCATGCTCGATGTCTGCCAACCATGAATTCCTAACAGCACATCACCAGCAATGATCCCCTGTCTCTCGGCTGCTGAACCTGGTTTCACTGCAGTCACCTGAAGGCCACCGCGATATCGTGTCCTCATTCGAGAATTCAGCCTTCGCATGGTGGAATCAGGAACCGGCTTTGCCTGTACCCCAATGATGCTCCAAGCCAACTCCGTTACCGAGTAAGAATCTGGTCTTCTCCTCTCCGTCGTCAGAGCTAGATCGAAACGCTCACCACCACGCTCGATTTCCAACTTCATCGCCTCGCCAGGACTGAGCCCCATCAAAGCGAGAGAGAAGTCGAGTCTGTTGTCCACCTCCTGAGAACCAACGCGGACCACGCGGTCACCCGGTTTCAGTCCTTCCCGTTCGGCGGGACTGCTAGCGGAGACATCGGAAACGGTCACGCCATCACCCTCGCGGGGTCCGCCGCTGGTTCTCAGGCCCGTGGCCAGTCTTGTATCATTCTGCTGCTCGATCATCTCCGTCACAATCTCAACGACTTGATCGATTGGGATCGCAAAAGCGATCTGCTGAGCACCCACACGTACGGCGACATTGACGCCAATCATCTCGCCCTCAATGTTCAAAAGAGGGCCGCCGGAGTTACCTGGGTTGATCCCGGCACTGATCTGGATCAGGTCCACATATTCCTGCGTCTCATTCACCGGCACATCACGATGCAGAGCACTGATAATCCCCTGAGTGCTGGTGTGGACGTATCCAAAAGCGTTACCTATGGCAATCACGCTCTCGCCGGCCATCAGATCGCTACTTGTTCCACGTGGGATTGTCGGCAGGGGGCGATCACTTTTTACCCTGATAAGTGCCAGATCGTTCCGCACCCGAGACGCGATCAGCTCAGCGGTCGTGGTCTCGCCATTGTGCAAGGTCACCTTGATGTTATCGACATCTTCAACCACATGATAATTTGTTATCACGTAACCCCGCGGGTCGATCACCACGCCAGTACCCATACCATTCACTTGGCGGAACGACTCGGGCCCCTCAGCCCCCGCCATCCCTGCAGCAGTGGCCCGCACTGTTTTCTGGCCGTGGATATTCACAACCGCTGGCGAGGCTCGACGGATGGCCTTCACCGTGGGCGTCACTCTCGCTTCGGAGATACCCTCTTGCGGAGACTGTGCAGCCGTCGGGACCGTCCAGATGCAAGCACCCGTGAATACGGATAGCAGAATCAGGTGCGTCGCGGCGCGGGAAACTTGAGTGGTCGCTGGCATATATTCCCGTACCCGAATCGTCCGGATGCTTGAAGTCCGACGGACACTACGTTCCTCCGTCGATCACATACCGGCAACACCGGTATGGCTGTTTGCATCGGAACATTCGGCGACATCCCTTCACACTTGGGAACTCCACTCCGCAAGGTTTGCCAAGCTTAACACGCTCTGCGAAAAGGTCGTAATCTCACCCATTTTTTGTCAAGTGATTAAGACCGCGAAAGAGCGATTTTTGGCTCTCAGAGGCCTTCACCGCCAAATACAGGCCGAGTCGGGATCGGATGGAACATTGGCCAAGGAATTTCCTTCGGGGGCTCCTCTTCACCCAAGTCACAACCACTCGATTGCGATGAACAAGCTTTTGAATAAGGTTCTGTTGCGTGAAACTCCGCAGAGACCTCAACCTTTTGATAGCGATCGCTAGGAACCCTCAGACCAATGCAGCCTGAAAAAGCCATGGAAATGACGAGCGAACTGGAAAAGCAGGAGATACGATAGAAAACGAGCATGAATTTTTCTCGTCAACCCCAGGTTTGAAGCGACCTGCGGAAGTCCAGTCGAGTATCCCCCCTCGAGCGACATTGTTTTTACTTTAATCGGCGCACGATTGATCAAGATCCAGCAAATCTTGCCGAATCCTCACCTACAATGCAAAGCACCCATTCTTACACGAAAGCGATTGCGTCCTGAATCATTTCAAAACGCTAAGACGCTATCTTGGAACTCATCAGTATTTGCTGCCTACAGACCCTTGCAAGGCATTCCCTCATCGCGATCACGGCCATTGAACTCATTGCTACTCGGACATAATCACGCGTGCCTCGTCCCGACCCTGCCCCACATTCCAACCCCGCAGCCAGCGAAGAGGCTCTCGAGCTCTCAGCGGGCGTCAACGATGCGATACCGGATGTCATGAGTGTGGAAAAAAATGACAGCACTGACTCACGATTTTCAGATCGGAAACGTGAACCGATTCTCGCAACACTCGCCGCAGTGGCTACGCTACCAGCCAATGGCGGTCCCACACTCTCAGTCAATGCTATCCCCACCGCAGCCATCAACCCCACATTACTCGAGCCAGATGAATCGGCTGATGAAAAGCCTGAGAAGAAAGGACTGATCCGTTCGGTCGTGGGCGGAATCGTTTGGCTAATCCGCAGAACATTCTGCCTCGTTTCGTTGACCGTCATTCTCGCAGTATTGACAGCCATACCCATTCTTCAATTGATTTCGTTTGGTTATCTGCTCAATGTTTCCGGGCGTCTGGCCAATGGTTCGAAATTGAAAGATTCACTGCCGCACCTACAACAGGCTGGACAAATTGGCTTAGCTGCAATCGCCCTATTCTTGGCGGCGCTACCAACCCAAACACTGGCGCACCTTGAATCCGTTGCCAACCTGATCAACCAAGGATCAGAAGAGGCAACCCAAATGCGGGCATTGGCAGTCGTGACATCAATGCTGATGACGGCTTACCTGCTTTGGGCTTGGAATCGTGGCGGACACCTTGCCAACTACCTTTGGCCACAACCAAAACGTTTTCTCAAAGAAGGTTGGCGTTGGCGGACTTGGCGAACGGTCCCAGATCGGCTCTGGGAATTCACCGTCAGTTTGCAAGCTCCAAAATATTTCTGGCTGGGACTACGCGGCGCGGCAGGAACATTAATTTGGCTTTCACCATCCTTTGTCATCATTGCCACCTTTCGCAACGGTGAAACAGGTTTGGCTGGGCTGGTAGGCTTTGCAGCATTACTCATGCTGGGTGTCGGCATGCTGTATCTGCCGATGTTGCAAGCTCACTTTGCCGCTGAGAATCGATTACGAGCTTTATTTGCGGTACGCACCATTCGGCGAGACTTCCGACGAGCTCCGTGGGCTTGGTTTGCAGGAATGACAATGTGCTTGGTAATCACGCCTATTCCTCTTTACCTGTTAAAGATCGAGCCAACACTAAGAGAAGTCATGTGGGCTCCCTGCCTGATTTTTATGGTGTTCAGTCTTCCGGCACGCATGGCAACCGGTTTAGCCCTGCGCAGGGCCAAGAGAATGCCGGAACCGACTGGCCTGTGGAAAAAAATCTCACGAAATCTGATTCGACTTGTGATGCCGCTGGTGCTCGGCATTTACCTGCTATTCGTGTATGGGTCCCAGTACACGAGTTGGGATGGTTTGACGACGTGGGTCCAGCAGCATGCGATTTTTATCCCCGTCCCGTTTTTGAACGGGGTCTGACTGCACTTTTTACGGGTTTTTGACCGGCGTTCGGATAAACGTGCCAAATCGGTACAATGAAAGATATTGGCGACGAGCACACAGATCGTGGCCCAGCTATCACCACTTCAAGCCAATTATGCCACCACGCAACCTCAACATTGTCATTGTCACTGCCTTTGTCAGTGTCTTGTGCTACTTCGCAAATCAGCGAGCGAAGACGGCAATGATAGTGGGCAATGCCTTGGACCTGATCGACGCTTACTATGTCGATCCAGTAGATAAAGAGCAGCTCTTGATCTCGGCCATGGATGGAATGACAGCCACCTTGGACCAGCACAGCGAATACATCCCTCAACAGGACTATGAGTCTTTTCAGGACACGCTGAATCAGGAATTTGCTGGAATCGGAATCTTCGTTGAACAGCCGGAACCACAAACACCAGTGCGTGTGATTACTCCGCTTGTAGGTTCGCCTGCGTTGAAAGCAGGCATTTTGCCAGGCGACCTGATTGTCGCTGTTAATGGACAGGATGTATCAAGCGAGGAATTGCGTGAAGTCAGCAACAAACTGAAAGGACCGGTTGGCACCGAGGTTGATTTGGCCATCAAACGCGCAGATGAGACAGTTTCCATAAGGGTTCAGCGTGGACGGATCGAAATCGAGTCGGTGATTGGTGACTACAGAGACAAAGATAATCATTGGGTTTACCGACTTCGTGATGAACCCTCCATTGCCTATGTGCGTCTTACGCGATTCGGTGAGAAAACGGTCGGTGAATTGGAACAAGTCCTGCAAACCCTCGACAACGACTTTAGTGGTCTTGTACTCGACCTTCGAGGAAATGGTGGCGGCCTGCTTCACGCTGCTGCTGAAGTCAGTGATATGTTTATCAACAGTGGTAAGATTGTTTCGACTCGCATCCGTGGCGGAGAAATCGAAGATCGTTTCGATGCCACCGCAGGTACTTTGGTCAGCACGAACAAGCCTCTTGCTATTCTCATTGACACGGATTCCGCCAGTGCCAGTGAAATCGTTGCTGCCTGCCTTCAAGATAACCAACGGGCGAAAATCGTAGGCACACGAAGCTATGGAAAAGGAACGGTTCAAAATATCTTGCCCTTGCAATACGGACGCAGTGCATTAAGGCTGACTGTGGCAAGATATTATCGGCCCAATGGAAAGAACATTCATCGTGGAAAAGAAGCAACAGAAGATGATGAATGGGGTGTCAAGCCCGATGAGGGACTAGACGTAGAACTGGATGAAGAAACCGTGATTGACTTGGCAAAGCGATGGCGGGAAGCTTCATACCCATCACTCGCCAATGAAAGCAGCGAAGGGACGAAGGACCCTGCGACTCAAAACCTATCCACAGAAGCCACTGGTGTCAAAAGCTCAGATTCAAAGCCAACAGACACAAACAAACAACCAACAACTGATGATGAGCCGGATGTAAATGAAGGCTCCGCAAAGTCGGAATCCGACGACTCCAGTAAAACTCCCGACGCAGCCAGCACTGATCCTGACCAGAAGACAGGCCTCGAATTGGATCCACAACTGCGACGTGCAGTTGAGTACCTGAAACAACAGTCAAGTGGCGAGAACAAGCAACCGACAACCGCTTAAAGAGGCATACGCCAACTACGGTTATCGTTGTCGCCCTAACATTCACCACCTGGTTACTACACCAACTGTAACCAGCACAACTTGCTCCAAGGACTAATCCGCTCATGGGTCTTTATGACCGAGATTACGGACGTGACGATCAAAACCCCTATCAAACGTCTTGGGATCGCGTCCAAAAGCCGCGAAGCATGACGGTGACTTTGATCATCATCAACGTCGTCATCTTCCTGATCAGCATGCTGTTTGTCGATAATGGTTCCAATGGTGGTGAATCATTTGACATTCTCAGAGCCTTTGGATTCGTTCCAATGACACTGCTCGAACCATGGATGTGGTGGCAGTTCCTGACCTATGGCTTTTTCCATGACCTGAATTCGATATGGCACATCGTGTTCAACATGGCCATGCTTTATGTGTTCGGCCGAATGGTCGAAGCTCGCATGGGAGGCGCTGAATTCCTGCGTTTCTATCTGATATCAATCATCGTCGGAGGATTCATCGGGGCGATCACAGGCTTGGCGACGAACGGCATGCCTGCAACCGCCGAAGCCAGCGAGGCAATTCCCACCATTGGAGCGAGTGGAGGAGTCCTGGCACTGGTTGTCATGTTTGCATGCTATTACCCGCAACAGGAATTGTTCCTTTGGGGAATTGTTAAGATGAAGGCTTGGGTTTTGGCAGCACTTTGCGTCGGCATGGACCTGCTGGGTTCCCTGTACACTCTTTCCGGTGGTGAAACCTCAACAGCCTTCACGGTTCACTTGGCCGGAGCTGGATTTGCCTTGGCATATCATTACGGTCACTGGAATTTCCGCTGGCTTAATTCCACAACCGCTCCGGACATTCGTGGCAGGATGCGTCAACGCTCACGACGCATGAAATTGAAGCTTCATGATCCTGACAAAAAGCTGCGTAAGGAGGCGGATGAAGCTGACCGATTACTGGCAAAGATTCACCAACACGGCGAAGAAAGCCTGACATCATCTGAACGAAAACTGCTGGAACGATATAGTCGCCGGCAACGTGAAAAACGCAATCAATGACACTGCATTGACCGTTTGTCCCCAAGAGGCGCAATGAATTTTCTTGATGAATGCTTGGTAGCACATCAGATCGATCATGACCATGACTACACCAAAACCAGTATCCGCACAAAGCGGGCAACCATTCGCACCCTTGGCAAGGTTGCTGTTTAGCATGTGCTGCTGCCAACTGCTAATCTCTGTGGCACCAACTGCACTTCCATTGCGAGCGCAAGGCGTATCACAGAGACAGCCAGGCATCGGACAACGTGCACCAGACTTCGAACTCCCGCTGGTTGGAGAGAAAGCATTTCTGAACCTTCGAGACGAGTATCGTGACGGACCTGTTGTGGTGATCGTGCTGCGAGGTTATCCCGGTTATCAGTGTCCGATCTGCAAAAGCCAATTCAATGCGTTGGTCAATCGAGCCAAAGCCTTGTCCGCAGAAACCAAATGTGTTGTTCTGGTTTACACTGGAAAGGCAGATCAACTCGAGAAAAACTCGAAACGTTTCATTGGATCAAGAAAGTTACCCCACCCCATCAGGGTAGTTCGTGATGACGATATGCAAATGGTGAGTGAGTGGGGAATACGTTGGCAAGAACGCAACCAGACTGCCTACCCGGCGACATTTGTCATTGACCAAAATGGTCGGGTTGCTTGGAAAAAAGTCAGCAGTACGTCTGCTGGAAGAAGTACCGTAGAAGAAATTCTTCGCGAATTGAGAAAACTCTGAATCAGCGAGATGTTTCCCAACACCACATGTTGGTTTTCCAGATCACTTGATACAAAACTGACTTGCGCATAAGAGACGTCGGGCTATGGTGCCAACGTAGACTTTGGCAACCCATTAAGAAGGACTATTTCCGTTGACATCACGCATACACATTGTCGGCATTGGAGATGACGGATTTCAGGGTCTCACCGGACATGCGAGACAATTGATCGAACAAGCGGAAGTTTTGCTTGGAACATCACCCCTGTTGCGAAAAATCCCTGACACCAACGCGGAGCGTTTGGAGATCGGGGGTGGCTTGGAATCACTGAAAGAAACCATTGTCAAACTACCCAAACGAGCCACTGTGATGCTCGCTGGTGGTGATCCCCTATTTTACGGGATCGCACGGTACCTCACTGATTCGTTCGGCAAAGAACGTTTCGAAGTGGTGCCACACGTCAGCAGCATGCAACTAGCATTTGCCCGTGTGAAAGAGAGTTGGGATGACGCTTACTTAACCAACCTGGCCACGCAGTCGCTTGACAGAGTCGTCGATAATATTCGGACCGCGGAGCGAGTAGGACTATTCACAACCGACGTGATATCACCGTCTGTTGTCGCCGAAGCTCTGCTGGATCGAAGGATCGATTACTTCACTGTTTATGTCTGCGAAAACCTTGGCACCCCTGATGAGGTGGTCACTCAGGGTGATTTGCGTTCGATTCGTGAACAGTCGTTTTCTGAAATGAATGTGATGGTTTTGGTCCGCCGTCAAGGTGCCGCAGATTCCCCTAGTGGTAGCCGACGCAAACGATTGTTTGGAAACCCTGACGATCTATTCCTACAATCACGTCCCAAACGCGGCTTACTGACACCATCCGAAGTACGATGCATCGCGTTGTCAGAACTCTCGTTAACCGAAACGAGCATTGTTTGGGACGTCGGTGCAGGCAGCGGCTCACTTGCGATCGAGGCGGCTGCGATTGCATCCAAAGGAAAGGTTTTCGCGATTGAGATGGACGCAGAAGATTTTGGGCTAATGGTAGAAAACGCGAGGATGTTTGATGTACCCGGGCTTGTTCCAATTCATGGCCAAGCGCCGGAAGCGTTCGACGAGCTACCAACTCCTGATGCAATTTTCATCGGTGGAAGTGGACGCATGGTTCCGGATCTTGTTCAGGCTGCCTTAACACGCCTGAAGCCGGGGGGCAGTATCGTCGTCAATGTCTCCAGCCCTGACAATTTAGTGGCTGTGCAAACAAAAATCGACGAAACGGGGCTACGCAGCGATGTTCGCATGATCAATATCGCCCGAGGACAGTATCAATTGGACCGAGTCCGTTTTGACGCGTTGAATCCAACGTTTCTTGTCTTGGGACGCCCATGGCATTGAGCATTCCACAAAGGCCAGTGAAGCCGTGACTCGCAGTTCACGGCCAATATTAACCGCATGACCATAACCAGGTGATGCATTTCTACTTCCTCCTGTACAAATACCATGGGGTTTTAGTTGTTGATATCCAGCTCGCTGAGTAGCCTAAAGGGTGGCTAAAGACGCTTCACAAATACACCGTTACGCACACTCGCCATATCGCAATGCCGATACAAAAAGCGGTCATTACCGCTGCTGCTCCAAATCAGAACCGCCTCCCGCTCCAGCAATTGGTGGACAGGGATGGACAGGAAAAAACAGCGTTACAGCTCATCATCGAAGAGACTGTTGCTGCCGGCATTGATGAAGTTTGCGTGATCATTCAACCGGGCGACATGGAGGCCTATCAAGCAGCCGCCGGAAAACAAGTCGGGAATCTGCACTTTGTCGAGCAGCCCGAGCCGCTCGGATATGCAGACGCCGTCTACCGTGCAAGATCGTTTGTTGACGGCCAGTCGTTTCTACATCTGGTGGGAGACCATTTGTACCTGAGTAACACAGGTACTCCATGTGCAAAACAACTAGTGCAAATGGCCAACGAGCATGAATGTTCAGTTTCTGCGGTTCAATCGACTCGAGAAAACAATCTCCCTTATTTCGGCATCGTCAGTGGTTCACCAACCCCAAGAACGAATGGACTTTATCAAGTCGACCGAGTCGTTGAAAAACCAACCCCGACCTATGCAGAGCAGGAACTTGTGACCCCTGGCTTGCGGGCTGGCCACTACCTTGGCTTCTTTGGCATGCATGTCTTCACTGGTGAGATCATGGATCTGATCGGTCAATTGTTAGATTCAAAGACCGTTGTACAGCCCACACTGTCTGACGCGGTCGCAATGCTTCTGAAACGTGGCAAGTACTTGGCATATCGACTGGACGGAACGAGACATAACCTTGGGATTCGATATGGCTTGCTCAAGGCTCAACTTGCCATAGGACTCAGTGGTCAAGATCGCGACGAAATACTCGTTGAATTGATTGATCTGTTAGCTAATCGAACAGATACCGAGACGACTCCATGAGTTCTCTGATCGATATCATTCTTTCGGACGAGAACGAAGTTCGGAATCGCTCACTCGATTCGGTATGCTCCGGAGCAAACCTGGAAACACTGCTTGCCCATTGTCAGGACTTGGATGATTTCCGGCGACAGGAAGAGAACCTTTACCATCGCGTTCGCGCCCTCTTCTTCTTGTCGGCGATCTATCGTTACCATCTGCCAAAACAGCTCAACGCCATACAGTCGGGGCACATCCCTTACCCGGGATACGAGCACTTGCTTTCGCGACGTTTCGTTGAAGCGATTGACTCATTCCTGTTGACACAACGAAACCAGGGCCCCTGTGATGGCGTCGCAAGTGCTTTGGCACAAGCCTATCATCAGCTCGCGTTCCAGACACTTGCTGATCAGGTGCGTCGGAGTGTCCGAACAGTCAAAGGCAACCAATGGATGTTCCGGTTGGGGCATCCGGCTGAACAGCCATTAAGAATTCGGCCTGAGATACTGAAACCACATCCAGACACCGGCGCAATGCCGATTCTACGTGAAGTCACTGCGGTGCGCATGGATTTTTCTCATAGCGCGTGGAGTGATATTTTTTTCCTTGGAATGGATTTCCCAGAAGGCGCCCGCGTACTCAACGCATCGGTCGATCTTGGGGTACGAGGGCGTGATACAACCACAAATCCCCCTATCGAGACGTACCTCAGAGTGATTGATCATCCAGTCATAAGACTGACCAGTGTGGACTTGGGGGCCACGGTGGAAGTTGAGTCAATCGCAAGCATGTTCGATTTTGCTCAGGATCACCTGGGACTACTTAAAGCAGCTGTCATTGCCTCTGGCATTGTTCCACCCGGACTGGAAGGATGCGGACATTCACTCGCTGGACTCTTGACCCGCATCGTAGGTAGCGGCAAAGGGATCGAGGTGGTCAGCAAGATCAACGACATCCCCAAGGGATCTCGGCTGGCTGTGTCGACAAATCTTCTTGGTTCTTTGATTTCATTGATGATGCGAGCCACCAATCAGACCACAAGCCTGACTGGCACATTGCAGGAGAGCGATCGACGGCTTGTTGCAGCACGTGCGATCTTAGGAGAGTGGATTGGCGGAAGCGGTGGCGGTTGGCAGGATTCAGGTGGTGTCTGGCCCGGAATCAAACTCATCGAGGGAGCAAAATCTCAGGAAGGTGATCCCGAATTTGGGATTAGCCGTGGACGTTTGATGCCGACGCACCATGTGATGTCCGAAGGTGAGGTTTCTTGCGAAACGAGACAGAAAATACAGGACTCATTGGTACTGGTGCACGGTGGGATGGCACAAAATGTCGGTCCCATTTTGGAAATGGTCACAGAGCATTACCTGCTTCGAAGTGAGAAGGAATGGGTGGGTCGTTTCGATGCAATGGAAATTCTTGATGAAATTGTCAAAGCGTTAGGTGATGGTGATCTGAAGCGAATCGGTGATGCGACAACCCGCAATTTCGAAGGCCCTCTGCAAACGATCATTCCGTGGGCTACAAATCGCTTTACCGACTCATTGATCACACAATGCCGCGAACAATACGGTGATCAATTTTGGGGTTTCTGGATGCTAGGCGGCATGTCGGGTGGGGGCATGGGCTTCATTTTTGACCCTGATATCAAACAAGCAGCTCAGGACTGGCTCGGCCGTACTTTGATCAAAACCAAACAGCGTCTGCAAACCTCGCTGCCATTTGCGATGGATCCTGTCGTCTACGACTTTAAAATCAACGACGATGGTTCCAAAGCGAATTTCGTTGACGAACCTGCAGCAGGGATGCCCGAGCAATATTACGCTCTTGTACTGCCTGGACTGTTGCGCACCTCAATGAGGGAATTAAGCCCTGATCAGCGTCTCGAATTGGAGCACCTCGGACAACAGTGCCGAGCCAGCGAAAATCATCAGCATAAAAAACTGCTGGACAGCATTCTTCCGCAAGCCGCGACTGCGTCCGCAACAACCGCGAATTTACAACAGATACTTAGTAGCTGTGGTTTTGACCAACAGCAACATGAAGCGATTCGAAGTGATCTACAAAGTGGTAGAATTGGTCTCGCTCAGAATCGTCTTTCCAGCAACATGACGTTGAAAGATATAAAGCCAGAGGATTTCATCGAAACCCGATCTGGTGTTCCTGCCCAACTCGTTGAACTAGGCCAGCAGACCATCCAGCAGGGTAAGGTTGGAGTCGTCACTTTGGCCGCCGGAGTGGGAAGTCGTTGGACAGAAGGCGCAGGGGTGTGCAAAGCACTTCACCCCTTCAATCGATTCTCAGGTCGCCACCGAAGTTTCATTGAGGTTCATCTAGCAAAGAATCGCAAAACGAGCAACGACTGTAACGGTTCGATTCCTCATGTCTTTACCACCAGCCACTTAACTGATGAGGCCATTCGGACGCACCTGACGATTCACCAGAATCACGGTCTCAAGAATCAAGTGTACATTTCAACTGGCCGAAGCATCGGGATGCGGATGATCCCGATGATTCGGGATCTTCGCTTTCTCTGGGAAGAAACAGCCCAGCAGATTCTGGATGAACAACAACAGAAAATGAGAGAAAGCGCGCGGGCAGCATTGATGGGCTGGGCTAAACAGATGGGAGAGGGAACTGATTACGTTGACAATCTGCCAAACCAATGCATCCACCCCGTTGGTCACTGGTACGAAGTCCCCAACATGTTACTCAATGGAATACTGAATCAAATGCTCAGCGATCAACCTGAGCTTGAGTACCTGATGCTCCATAACATTGATACCTTGGGCGCCAATGTCGACCCTGGCTTACTCGGCATGCACATCAAACAACAAAACACACTCAGCTTTGAAGTCATTGGTCGACGCATTGACGATCGAGGTGGAGGCTTGGCCTCAGTCAGTGGTCGACCAAGATTGGTGGAAGGGCTTGCGATGCCTGATGATGAAGCCGAATTCAATCTGACTTTCTACAATTCGATGACGACGTGGATTAGCATCAATCAGCTGCTTGCGTCATTCGGGCTCGAGCGAAAAGATCTCGAAGACGAGACACGCGTCAGCGCGGCAGTTAGACAAATGGCCTCAAGGCTTCCCACCTATATCACTCTGAAAGATGTAAAAAAGAGATGGGGACACGCCCAAGAGGACGTCTTTCCTGTTGCCCAATTCGAAAAGCTGTGGGGCGACATGAGCTCCTTGCCTGAAATTGATTGTTCCTTCTTTGCAACACCGCTATTGCGTGGGCAGCAACTGAAGACACAGGCACAACTGGATTCATGGAAACGCGATGGCAGCGCGGACTATGTCGAGTCCCTTTGCCAGTGGCAGTAAGTGGTCGCTCGCACAACAACTCAATCTGACGAATTGGAATTCTCGAGATCGGCTAATCGTTTCTCCAACGTATCAATGCGATCATTAACTGTCTCCAATCGGTCCAATAATTGGTCCACCGCTGTTCGATTTGTATCGACAGACTCAGTTGCAACCACCGGAGATTTTGCTGCATTCTGCTTTTCAAGTTTCGCGTTTAAAAATTGACGTTCCTGCGGCGGGTACAGTGTGTGTGAAAATGCCTGACCTCGACCCGGTGGGGTAAGCGATTCCACCAACCCCTTTTCAGCCAAGCCGCTCACCACTGATTTCATCGTATTCAGATCAGGGAATGGGTGCATTCGTGATGCTCGTGTGCGCAATTCGCCCAAAGTCTGGGGACCTCTCAACAACAACTCTGTCATCACAGCGGAACCCGCTCCATCAACGTCCAGCCAATCATAAGCTGAATGCCGGTATTTAATGGCGCGCCCCGAACCCTGTACCTCCCGTGCTGCACCAAGCCTGCGTAGTTCATCTAGTGCCAGCAACGCATCTTCGTCATCAAGATCCATTTTGGGATCACGATTCGACTTCTGGTTGCTACCAGTCACGATTCCGGACAATGTGAGAGGGTAATTGTCGGGAGTAGTCTTGGCTTTTTCGACCAAAACCCCCAAGACTCGCCGCGCCGAAGCGGAAAGAGGAACAGGACTCGCTTTCGGCTCATCAGAAGATTCATCATTCATTAAATATCTCGACGTTGTCATCGGGTCGCAGGGCCAAAGGTGGCAATCATCGGACGCCGCCTTCATTGTCATCACACATGTGTCTTCATGGCAACGCCCCTGTGTCTCCATAGCAACACCCCGCACGATTCAGTCCACACGATTCAATCTACTCATTGATTCCTTCTGTACAGGAAAATCACATACAAGCCGTTTCAGTTCATTGCACGCCAGTATTGATCGAGACGACCGCGTGTTGCACACACTATTGGGACGAATTCGACTAAAATTTTGTCAGACAGCATCCGCTAATTTCATGGGCATGAATCGATGAACCAAATTCAGTCAATCAGCAATTTTTCCCAGAGCCCCTTTCTGGTTACGTTATTGCTCACTCTAGGCATAGCGATCGGGCCCGCGTCGGTGTTGGCTGCTGACAGACCCAATATTGTGATGGCGTTTGCCGATGACTGGGGCAAGTATGCGAGTGCCTACGGCAAATTGTCACCGGGTGGAATTAACGACCACGTTTCAACCCCCAACTTTGACGCCGTTGCGGAAGATGGGCTTTTATTCACGCGAGCATTCGTCAGTGCTCCCTCCTGCACACCATGTCGAAGCTCATTACTTTCAGGTCAACATTTCTGGCGATGCAACCGTGCGTCGATTCTGCAGGGCGCAATCTGGGACATGTCGATACCTGCATACCCCTTGTTGCTAGAGGATTCTGGATACCGCATCGGACATACATACAAAGTATGGAGCCCAGGAACACCAGCAAATGCTCCCCATGGTGGAAAACCACGTGCTCACAATCGTCATGGGTCCAAATTCAATCAGTTCTCGCAATCAGCTATGAAAAATCCGGACCGTGATGCCGGAAAAAGAAATTTGCTTGAAGAAGTCCGCAAAAATGTTCGGTCGTTTCTCGACGCTGACAATGATGGAAAAGCTGATAATGACCAACCGTTTTGTTACTGGTTCGGTCCTACCAACTGTCATCGCAAATGGATTGCCGGCAGTGGGAAGGAATTGTGGGACATCGACCCCGATTCATTGAAAGGAAAGTTGCCTCCTTTTTTGCCAGATGTACCAGTCGTCCGAGAAGACTTTGCAGACTACCTTGGCGAGGCACAAGCGTTTGATGCAGGCCTTGGAGTTCTCATTGAAGAACTGAAACGGATCAATGCGTTTGAAAACACTATCCTTGTCGTCAGTGGTGACCACGGCATTCCTGGGATCACACGTGGGAAATGCAGCCTTTATGACCAAGGCACCCAAGTGCCACTGGCGATTCGTTGGCCCAAGGGTATCGCAGCCAAAGGTCGAGTCGTCGATGACTTCGTCAGCTTGCCGGACTTGGCTCCCACTTTCCTGGAAGCTGCTGGGGTGCACGTTCCCGACAATATGACTGCAAAGACACTTTCTCCGATCTTCAAGAGTACTGCCTCGGGACTTATCGATCCAAGTCGAGATTCTGTTTTTACAGGTCGAGAACGACATGTGGCACATGCTCGCACGGGCAACAAACCATATCCACAGCGAGCAATTCGAACTGATCGCTATCTTTACATCATCAATTTCAAACCCGACCGCTGGCCGATGGGTACCGGTCCCGGATTCGGTGCAGATAAATCCACCATGCCAGACTATGAAACTCTACGAGAAAATACCTTCGCTGCATTTGGTGACCTGGACGCGAGTCCAACCAAAGCATGGGTCATCACGCACCGCGAGGAAGCACCTGAATTCTTCGAATATGCCGTTGGCCGAGCTCCAGAATTTGAACTGTATGACCTCAAGAAGGATCCACATTGCATCAAGAACCTTGCCGAATTGAAATCGGCGAATCAAATTCGGGAAGACCTTCACCGGCGTTTGACAAGTGAACTGGAAATGACAGGTGATCCGCGTGTCTGGGCAAAAGTGCCCTTTGAGTTTCCACCCTTCACTGATCCCTTCCAACGGAATGGCAACCCAAGAAAGCAAAATAAACCCAAGTGATCAGGCATTGAAATCACAGGGAAACTTCAATCAGGGCCTCGTAAATTCAGCACGCAACTGGTCGATCACTTTCCACTGATGGCACCCACGAAGGTGATCATTGACCATTCCCATGGCTTGCATCAGGGAATAGCAAGTCGTGGGTCCCACAAACGACCAACCTCGCTTTTTCAGTTCTTTGCTGAGGGCCATTGACTCAGGACGATAAGCCTTCATCTCACTACGATGCTTCAGGGGTTGGCGTTTGGCAGGTTCGAATTGCCAAAAAAATCTTGCCAGTGATCCAAATTCATCCCGCAACTCAATCGCGCGTTGAGCATTATTGACGGCTGACTCGATCTTGCCACGATGCCGGACAATTTTCGCATCCAGCATCAGTTTCTCGACTTTCGCGGATGAGAATTTGGCAACACGTTTCATCTCAAAATCGCCAAACGCTGATCGAAAAGCTGCCCGCTTTCTCAAAATAGTGATCCAACTTAGACCAGCCTGAAAACCCTCAAGACACATTTTCTCGTACAACTGCTGATCATCTGCAACAGGCTTGCCCCATTCCTTGTCATGATACGCGATGTATTGTTCATCATCTCCACACCACCAACATCGTTGCAGACCATCAGGCCCTGCGGAATAGTCTGGCAATTCGTTCCTTGGGCTCATGTCTGAATGCGAAACCTCAGATCCTTGATTTTATTCTCAGGGAGTTCCTGCTGGATCCTTTTGAGGATGCCACGTTTTCGGAAATTCAGTTCCTGAAGAGTGACTGAATCCGAGGCATAAACATGAAGCACACCTTGCCTCAAATTCCCTACCTGCAAGCCTGCACCAAGCTCTGATCCGACTTCCATGACCATCAATTGGTGAATCGCCTCATTGGCTGACACCTGGGCATACCCACGTCGGGAGATCAGTTGTCCCACAATCGACCCAATGCGCCGCACACGCGGTTTTTCAGCATCCTTTCCTTGCGTCGGTTGGGACTGGGATTGTCGACGTTTTACCACAAAGGCTCCGATATCAGGGGCTCAGATTCTAAACCACATGACGAGGGTGCACCAATCCCATTGGACTCAGCAGGATCATTTACCACGTCGAATTCCCGTATGGACAAGCGGCGATGGGAGAGTTCAACTGAGGGAAATGTGGTGAGATTGTCTGCAATTCAGCATCGTAAGAGCAAACTCTTGTCCGAAACCGAGCAAAATTCGAATACCGATTCGCCCCTGATGATCATCGGATGGCGCGAATGGTTGTCACTTCCGGACCTCGGCGTACCACGCATCAAGGCGAAAATTGATACAGGTGCCCGCTCTTCCAGCCTTCATGCCTATGACATCGAACAGTTCCAGCAGGAAGGGTGTTCGCTGGTTCGATTCAAGGTTCACCCGATCCAGCGCCGAGAACAAATGGAAGTCTGCTGCGTTGCTGAGGTGCATGATATCCGCAGTGTTCGCAGTTCAAGTGGCGAAGCGACCGACCGTATCGTGATTCAAACAACAGCGTCGTGGTTGGGTCAGGAATGGACGATTGACTTGACGCTAGCAGACCGATCACAAATGGGATTTCGCATGCTGGTCGGACGTGAGGCTATGCGTGGACGCATGCTGGTCGATCCAGGAAGATCCTATTTCGGCGGTCGACCCAAACGCAAAAAGAAACCTGACAACTCCTGAAGCAGTAAAACAGTCATTCTATCGAGATCTTGAGATGAAGCTTGCCATTCTTTCGCGTGCCTCCAACTGCTATAGCACGCGTCGTCTGAAAGAAGCAGCCAGCAAACGAGGCCATAAGGTAAAAGTTCTGGATACCTTACGATTCTCCATCGACTTGGAGAAAGGCGAGCCTGACCTTTACTATCGCTCAAAGCCGCTGAGTGACTACGACGCCATTGTGCCCCGCATTGGCGCCTCGATTACTTACTTTGGTACAGCAGTCGTTCGCCAATTTGAACAGATGGATGTCTTCTCGGCTGCCTCCTCAGCTGGTATTGCCAACTCCCGTGACAAGCTACGCTGTTTGCAAATTCTCAGTCGACATGCCATCGGCATTCCTGAAACCACGTTTGTCCGGGAGAAACGGGATGTTCTGCCGGCGATCGAAAGGGTAGGCGGAGTCCCCATCATCATCAAACTACTTGAGGGGACCCAGGGCGTAGGAGTCATCCTTGCGGAAAGTGTAAAGATTGCTGAGGCAATCATCGAAACGCTACAGAGCACAAAACAAAATGTCTTGATTCAGAAGTTTGTGTCAGAGAGCAAAGGCAGAGACATACGAGCGTTTGTAGTGGGTGATCGTGTTGTAGCTGCAATCAGGCGTGTTGCACAGGGACAAGAATTTCGCAGTAACGTTCACCGAGGTGGCAGAACCGAACGAGTCATTCTGGACGAAACTTATTGCCAAACCGCCGTACGATGTACACAGATCATGGGGCTACGCGTTGCTGGCGTTGACATGCTTGAAAGTGACGAAGGCCCCCAAGTCATGGAAGTCAATTCGTCACCTGGGCTTGAGGGGATTGAGGCCTGTACTCAACTGGACATCGCGGGAGCAATTGTTGATTACATCGCTGCTCAGATTGACTTTCCAGAAGTGGATGTTCGCCAACGACTATCCGTCAGTCGAGGTTATGGTGTCACTGAGATCCACATTCCGGAAGGTTCCAAATTCATTGGAAAATCAATAGATGAGTCCGGCCTCCCTGAGCAGGACATCAATGTGCTGACTCTTTATCGAGGGCAAACGGTCATCCCCAATCCTCGTCTCAAACGAACATTGGAGCCAAATGATCGCCTACTCTGCTTTGGAAAACTGGAAGCCATGCGTGCAATGGTTCCTGAAAAAACTCGCCGAAAACGCCAGCCAAAATTAAAGCAACTTTCGACTGATGTCGATTCAACGTCTGAACCGAATTGAGGCGTCTTCGAATGAGACCACGACCTGGAAAGCTGCTTCCGCGAAGCAATGCAGTTCCACCAGCGTTGCCTAGCCTCACTTCCAGACGTGCCTTGGCCGTTCATTCTGCAGCGGTACCAAGCCCAGGCCCTGCATCGGGATGGATGCTCAACAACATTCGATTTTGCCCCTGCCTGGCAACAGCAAGTGTTGCACAGCAACCATGACTGACTTGCTCAACCTCGACGACTGATCACAATCAACGGACTGTTGGTTTGATTAGCAATCTTTCGAGTGAACTGGCCGAATAGTTTTCGTCGAGGCCCGATGCGTTGGACCCCCAAAATCACCAACTGCCCCACGGCAGCGTCAGAAATCACATCAACAGGATCATCACTTTTGATAACGAGCTGCTCGGATTCACCAAAAACATTGTCATGCGCCATACGATCCAAATCACGCTTGGCACGTCTGAATTCAGTCGCATCAACAGCTGCGGGAAGAACTCTCAAGAACGTCACCATGCATTTTTGTTGCCGCGAAAAACTTGCCAGAAGTCGAGCGAGCAAATGATCGTGCCCGCCACGTCCGGCAACCAGCACAAGAATTTTCTTAGTCTCTGATAAACTCCATGACCCGGAAGCTCTAAGAACAACAACGTCACTCTCAAGTTGCCCCAACAATATCTCCAGCGGTGAATCAGTCTCATCGCTTTTGATTTGACTAAGCCCCAGTAGCACAGATTCACAACGGTGCAGCTTGGCAACACGAGCAATTTCAGGCATCGGGTCTGGAGACACCGTCGTCAGGGTCTCCACTGGGACCTTGAGCTTAGACGATGCTCGAAGCAATTCTCTCAACACCGTCTGTGACTGGTCGGCTGGCACAGGGTCTACTTCAGGATCCCATGTGCTGGGGGCGACCACGACCGTCTGCAATAATACGCGGCCCGCAGCAGCAGGTACCAGCGTGTTGGCGAGTGAAATCATTGCTTCAGCGTTACGAGGATTAGCAATTGGCACCAATACTAACGGTGAATTGCCGCGCAACCTGCGCAGCTCTGGATTGGCGGCCATGCTGGAAACATCTTTCAAACGGGCCCGCCGAGCGAAGAGCGTCAGGAACAGGATACCTCCAACACTCAGCCAAACCACCGCTATCGTCCCCGCAGCAGGCACAACCAATCCCTGAAATACTGCCAGAGCTAAACAGGCTAAGCCACCTGCCACAGGCACAGCAGGGTACCAGGGTGTTTGAAATGGTGGCCGAATAATGCTGCGACGCCTTACTAAAACAGCCAGCCAATGAGCCATCGCAAAAGTAATCAAGAAAATCAAGCTGGCGGCAGCTCCCGCTGCTGCGACATCTGGCAACGCAATCACAAGAATTGAAATCAGTGCAGCAGTGACCGCAATTGCATGAATAGGGGTGTGCCGACGAGGTGACAAACGGCTCATCATCGATGGCAATGTATGATCACGCGACATCGCCAACGCGATCCGCGATGCTGCGAAAAGATTCGCCTGTAGGGCAGTGAACATCGATAGCACCGCAGCCACGAGTACGAATCCATATCCAGCCGGTCCGAGATAGTTCCTGGCAGCAAGAGCGACAATCCCCTCAGGATTGTCAGCCGCAGCATCCGCAATGCCATGTCCTGCAGAAACACCCACAGTGATAATCACAAACAACAAGGGCAGATAAATCAGAAGAGCAATGATGAGCGAAAACACCATCGCACGTGGAATATTCCGAGCGGGATTGCGGATTTCTCCCCCTACAGCTGCAATCAAATCAAAACCCTGTAAAGCAATGAAACTGAATCCCATCGCTTCAAAAAGTCCCAACGCACCCGACGAAAAGAATGGCTGAAGCGAAGCCCGCGTTTGCGACATTGGTTGCCAAGCAACCGACCACAAACCACCAAGAACCAGAATACCGAACACAAGAACCTTGCCCGCGTTTGCCCAATTGCCGCCTCCTCCTGTTTTCAACACCAGACCAAGTGCCAGTGTTAGAACAGCTAGAATTGCAATCCATGGGACCAACCGCTCGTCGATTGCCCAGACAGGCACTGTATACCCCAACGCGTCAATAACCTCACGGAGCAATAACAGCGAGAAGTATCCAAAGCCAACCGCGTAGAGCATGGCAGCAACGATCGATGCAAACCAGACAATCCAGCCAACAGCAAAAGCAGCCTCGATCGACAATACCTTACGACTGAATGCGTAGGTGCCACCGGACTCAGGAAACTTCGAAGCCATCTCGCCGAGACTCAATGCTGTCAACAAAGCAATGACGCCATTCAACGCAAATGCCAACAGAGCTGCTGGTCCAGTTGTGGCAAAAGCAACACCAGCGAGCGCCAGAATCCCGCCGCCCACGATCGCACCAACACCTATACCGGTTGCCGATCCAAGTCCGATATGTCGTTCATTGTCTGGAACCACCGCATGCTCGCTGAATTGTGGTGTGATGTCCCGGCATTCTGTCACGTAATCCGACAACGTCAATGCGTGACGCACGGATCACAGTCGGAACCATCAAATCCAGCCTCAGCCTGTTTTCAGGACGATACTCTGCGCGAAGGTTGACGCACAACCAGAACGTCAATTTCGACCCTACACCTCATCTTTAAAATGTACGGTGAACTCATCACTGGCTCACACTTTGGGTTGCCATCCAGGAGCATACTCCCGTCCCCATAATGCCTCAGCTGCGGGGTTACTCTTGATATGGCCATTTGCCGGATCTGTGTTAACAACACTCCCTGTACGATACGCAATGTTGCCCAGATGACATAGCAAGGTGCTCTTATGTGCGATCTCGATATCAGCGTTGGTTAATTGCCCGGTACGTACACCATTGAGAAAATCTGCAAAATGGTCTTTATCACCACCAGCTCCATTCCCCGTTGCTATTTCTTTTCCCTTCATGTCGTACATGACATAACCTGTTCCCTGTTGCACCAGTGAACCTTCGGAGCCATGAAAACTGATTCCAAATCCGGAGTCGTGAGCCCCCAGAGGGGACCAGCTCAGTCCCTCCCAGGTGATCGATTTTCCCTCGGGGAAATCCATTGTCACCATCAGAGTATCAGGCGTTTCCTGATCATCATCATGTCGGTACTTCCCTCCGCCGGCGGTCACACGGCTGGGATAGTCTACTTCGAGGCCCCACCGCGCCACATCAATCCCATGCACTCCATTGTTGCCGAGTTCCCCGTTACCCCAATCCCAGTGCCAATGCCAATTGTAGTGCACGACGTTGTCTTTATAGGTTCGGTCTGGAGCTGGTCCCTGCCACAAACGCCAATCCAGCCAATCCGGAATATCCACCGACTTGCCTACACCAATGGAAGGTCGACGATTGTTGTACCAAGTACGTGAATAAAGCACTTTACCGATCTCGCCCTCGTGAATACGCCCAATGGCCTCAACGATACCGGGCCATGAGCGACGCTGCGTTCCCATCTGAACGATACGTTTATTTTTCCGGGCCGCAGCGACTGCCATTTCACCTTCCTCGGGTGTGTGACTGCACGGCTTTTCAACGTACACGTGCTTACCAGCCGAACAACCCAGAATGGTAGCCGGCGCATGCCAGTGATTGGGGGCCGCCACCACCAGCACATCGACACCAGTGTCATCGAGAATACGGCGAAAATCACCGACGACCTTAGGCTCCTTCTTCTGAACTTCGCCTACCAATTCACTGACTCGACCAGCTGCTCGAGTGTCAACATCACAGACATAGGCAACCTCTGTATTACCTGCTGCCATCATTCCCCTAGCGATCGCACTGCCACGACCATTGACTCCCATAATGCCCATAACAACGCGGTCACCAGGTGAATCCTGCGTTTGAGTCTCTTGCGCATCAGTATGAGCAGATGACGCCATGGCTCCTGCAGCAACTAAAGCTGCACCTGACTTCAAGAACAAGCGACGATCTCGATCATGCTGACGGCTACGAAACGCCGTAACCGAATCCGTGATCGACACTGGTTTGCGGATAAAATCATTCATTGAATGCTCTCTCTATCTGATATTCGTGATGTGGTTTCTTGGTGGGCTGTAGATCGAAGGGTGGCCGACGTCCAAATTCATCTGCAAGTCGATTGGCAATTTCGACGTCTGCAGGGCCGGCATGGGCATGGAGCATATACCGCCATGTTGTGGGCCTATCTTGATACAACATGACCGGGGCATCGCCACAAACGGATGCTCCCATCCACCCATCATCTCGCACATGCCACTTGCTTGGATAAGTCACATTGGACGGATGGTCAAAATACGTTACGCCTTCCGTGACACCTGTATCAACTGACCCACTGTAATCCATCCAGGCCGAAGCTTTTTCAAACAGCTTTTTTTCTGTTTGCAAGCCATTGCTGCCGGTCAAAACACCGTCACCAAAAACGGCCGAAATCGAACCTGCCACCCGCACCGCCAGCAAACCAAAATTAGTCTGTTCCAGTTCCAGAGATTCCGCCACGGAATTCAATGTTGTCTGGATTTCAATGAGAACACCATCGCCATCCGCTGGCATTATGGCTGTCACTAATTTTTGCTTTAGCAATGGGGCGGGATCATGCCCATCGTACCAGCCGAGTTCCACTGCCATACTCGCCTCCTGTTGGCCATTCTGATAAGCGAGCCATTGTTCTTGTCGAATGACCGCATCAGAGGTGTCAGACCAAAAATCGATTCCAAGAACTTTATGATGAGCGAACCAGATCGATCGATGATGATCATGATTGGGTGCCCCCGGGTGCCCCATTCGCGTCAATGGCAAGCCGGATGGCCCAGTCAACGGAAAGAAGAATGGTCTCGGTGCATCATCCGCAGTATGCCATCGCAATCGCTCTTGACCATCAACGACGAATGCAACCTGTTGTTGTGGTAACGGTACTACTTGGCAGCGCGGAGACTTGGGAAACATCAGCCACCCTAATAATGATCCATTGAGAGAAAAACTTGTTCAATGGACGGGGGAGAAAAGGGAATGTTGCGGGCAGGATCCCAGAAGGGATACACAAAGTGTAACAAATCGTGCTTTGGACACCAAAAATTGAATCTGTGACCAAACGTGTCACGCCATCGTGTCATCCTTGCAATGTCATCAAATTTCCAAGTGATTACAGAGTGAGGTACACGATGTACGAGTTCGACGAAGAGAGCTGGGATAAGCAACAAGCCGAAACGGGTCACCTTGGCCGCCCCATCGCAGGATGGCTAATTGAATGGAAACTGCCAGCAGTTGATCAACGTTTCACCCTGATCCCAAGATTCCTGCAAATTGGCACCGGACAGTGGTGCGCGGCAGAGTATGCGACCCTTTTTCCTGAAAAAGCGACCGCCGAGGCCTATGCAGACGAATTTGGGATTCCACTCGCCGGAGCAGTCAGAATCGTGCAGCATCGCTTCTGATCCGAAGCGTTGGGAAGAAAATCACGGATACGAGTGGCACAGAAGTCAAACAGGCAGGGGAGTAAAGGAGTACTCGCCTGCCCCTCTTTTTGGCACAAAGGACGCTAATTCGGCCAAGTTCCGAGCAATTCTCGGACGCAAAGTGCCTCGTCACACGCTGAACGAGCGCGGATACCAAGCGAGAATTCTCAAGCAAGTTACAATGTTGAATTCCAAGGCCTGTTAATCCCCACCTGAAGCTTCCGTGCTCATGTCTTTAAGAAATGTTCTTCTGTTAGCTGTTTTCCTGGCTCCTTGCCTGGCAAATTTTGCCGCTGAACCAGCGAAGGCCGAAGCCGAGTCCAGTACTGATGGCCCCGCAGCAGGTCACAGTTATCACGGGGAGGCATTCAATGAAGGGCCGCGTCAAGCTGCTGTTTTGATTGATGGGATGTCACCCATCAAATTTGAGACCTCGGCAAAAACACCTACCGCTCAGAAGTTCATAGAGCAGGGGATCGCGCAACTGCATGGATTTTGGTACCTGGAAGCGGAACGCTCTTTTCGACAGGCGGCCAAAGAAGATCCCGGGCTCGCCATTGCCTATTGGGGCATGACAATGGCTAACGCCAACAACACAAGCCGCGCCCGAGGCTTCATTGACAAAGCCATGGAGCTTCGCAAAACGAATACAACTCGAAGAGAAACGCTCTACATCGAAGCACTGGATCGTTTAATTCCCAAACCCAAAAAAGACGAAAAAAAAGCTGACCGCGAAGCGGAACGTGAAGAAAAAAAGAAACGAACAGAACGCTACCTCAGTGACATGGAACGACTGTTACATGATTTTCCTGATGACATCGAAGCGCGTGCCTTACTTGCCCTTCAGCTTTGGCTTGCAGAACGCAGCGGTGTAAAGATTACCAGTCGTTACGCTGTCAATGCCTTGCTAGGCGAAGTATTCACAGCCAACCCGATGCATCCTTCCCATCACTACCGCATTCATTTGTGGGACTCGGCCCGGCCGGACAATGCTGTCCAGTCAGCTGCAATGTGCGGACCTGCCAGCCCCGGAATTGCCCACATGTGGCACATGCCGGGACACATCTACTCGAAGCTGAAACGGTACAACGACGCAGCTTGGCAACAGGAGGCATCAGCAAGAGTCGATCATGCTCACATGATCCGAACAAGATTGATGCCTGACCAGATTCACAACTTTGCGCACAACAATGAATGGTTGGTTCGGAACTTGTTGTATGTGGGTCGTGTTCAAGATGCGTTGGATCTGTCCCGAAATCTCGTTTCGCTGCCGCAACATCCTCGCTACAACACCTTGACCAAACGTGGAAGCCACAAATACGGTCGCGAACGATTGATCCAAACATTGACCGAGTATGCGTTGTGGGATGAACTCATTAAAGAAGCGGGTGGTACCTACCTTCCGCCCACGGAGGACGACGCACAGCAAGAAACATGGCTTGGCTGGGTTGCGGTCGCACAATTCATGACTGGTGATAACAAACAAGGCGCTCGAACCCTAAGATCATTGCTCCGTCGCAGTCTGGTATTGCAAACAACCGTCTTGGATCTTGAGGACAAGCAAGAAGACGAAGCAGAAAAGAAATCAGACGAAAACTCCAAAACAGATAAAAAATCAGACGAAGGAGAAAAACCAGAGAATGAACAAAAGCCTGAACCATCGCTCGATGAAGTAAAGCGGCACGTCACGCAACTGGATCAGATACTTGCACGCGTCAAGGCTGCAGAAGCGGTCAAGAAAAAAGACCTGAAGGTCTTCAAAGAGCAGTTACCCAAAGGACGCTTGAATCCATTAATTCAAGCACAATGGCAAGCTGAAATTGGGCAACTAGATGAAGGAATCAAGCTTGCCGAAAAAGCTGTTAAAGACGGCCCCAGTCAGGTCCGCCCCTTAGCAGTCTTGATCGACCTGCTATGGAAGAAAGGGAAAAAAGACGAGGCAAAAAAACACTTTTCAACGCTGCAGAAAACCGCTAGCACTGCTGACCTCGACACCCCCATGCTCGCCAAACTTGCTCCCGTTGCTAAAGCTGCCGGAGCAAAAACGGACTGGCGATTGCCGGAAGCTCCCAAAGAAGACTTGGGGGATCGTCCTCCACTGAACGAACTCGGACCATTCCGGTGGCAACCCTATCAATCACCCACCTGGGGCGCGAAAGCACCTGATGGAACTCTGGTGGCTGGCGAAGAATTTGATGGTAAGCCACGCGTCATTATCTTTTACCTCGGTTTTGGTTGTTTGCACTGCATCGAACAGATTCACGAGTTCTCACCACTTTATGATGAGTATAAAAAAGCTGGAATCGAAGTCGTTGCGATCAGCACTGAAAGCGTTCAGGAGCTCAAAGAAGGCCTGGAAAGCTATGGTGAAGAGATCAAAATTCCGTTGTTCAGCGATAGCGACAAGCAGATCTTCAAGCAATTCCGCTGTTGGGATGACTTTGAAGACCAACCTCTTCACGGAACCTTTCTGATTGACCACCGCGGAAAAGTGCGTTGGCAAGATATCAGCTATGAACCATTCAACGATGCTGATTTTCTGCTGAGAGAGTCCAAGAGACTGCTTGCTTTACCGTGAACTGATTTAACACAGCAGGCATCGAATCACACCTGCATTCTGTAACGAGAACCATGCAAGCAGTTGTCACTTGTGACATGCAACTGGTAATCCACGCTGACGTGCAACGTGGCAGTTTCGCAAGATCTTTCGTGCATTTTTTGCACAGTGAATTTTAGAAGCTGAATCCATCTTCGATTTGGCCATTTTTAATGACGATTGGGATTCCATCACGAACCTGCAGCACATCGTCTTCACCTTGGTTTTCAACACCCGCCTTATTCACGATTTGCACGTTGGAACCAATTCGACAGTTTTTGTCGAGGATCGTTCCCGAGACTGTAGATCCTGACCCAATTCCAACGGGCAGTGTTCCCTCGGGTAACTTTGTCGGGTCGTCCATAAAATCGGCACCCATCACGACACTGTCCTTGATAACAACATTGTCCCCAACGACGGTTCGTAATCCGATCACGCTATTTGAAATGGTAACGTTTTGACCGATACGGCAACCGTCTGCTATCAAACTGCCGGTGATCTTCGTATCGCCCATGATGGTTGGTGGTAAAAATCTGGGGCGACTGTAGATAGGGGCATCAGGTGTACGTATATCAAAGGGTGGCGCATTGCCCGCCAAATTCAGGTTCGCTTCATAGAAGGCACGAATCGTTCCGATGTCTTCCCAATACCCGTCAAAAAGGTGCACTTGGACCTTATGGGACTTGATAGCCTCTGGAAAGACTTCTTTGCCAAAGTCCTGATGATCATTGCTGTTCAGCAGATCGACCATGGTTGCTTTGTTGAAGATGTAAAGGCCCATGCTTGCCAGACAATCGCGACCCCGGCTGGGAATACCGTGGGCGTCGATCCAACTGGGCTCCATTCGCACACTCTCGATTTCCTGGTCAGTCTGGGGTTTTTCAACAAAACCGCGAACTTGACCACTATCGTCAACTTGCATGATGCCAAGTGCTGATGCATCTTTTCGAGAGACAGGAATTCCCGCAATGGTGGCGTCAGCTCCCGATTCGATGTGCGTTTGCATCATCTCGCGAAAATCCATGCGATACAGCTGGTCACCTGAAAGAATCAGGACATGCTCAATCCAATCTTCTTCGAGGTGCACCAAGTTCTTTCGCACCGCATCAGCAGTACCTTGATACCAGTCAGTTCCCTGATTGACGGTCTGTTGAGCCGCAAGCAGCTCAACAAAACCACCGTTAAAATGATCAAACGTGTAAGTTTGCCGCAGATGTCGATGCAAACTTTCTGACAGGAACTGCGTAAGAACATATGCGCGATTCAATCCACTGTTGATGCAATTACTGATCGGTATATCGATCAGTCTGTATTTCGCAGCGAGTGGAACGGCTGGCTTGGCCCGAATTTTCGTCAGCGGAAAGAGACGCGTTCCGCGGCCACCACCGAGGATCAGAGCGATGGTTTTAGAGAGATCCATGAGAGAGACTCTGCGGGTACTACCTTGAAGATTGTCTTACCCCCATTTTTTAACCGGCAATCCAAAAATTCGATAGCCTCAGTTTTCAATCTTCACCAGTACTTCTCAAAACGAATCGTTCCCGGCCCTTTCGAGTCTCCGTCATCACTAAACCCAGCCGCCCTCAACAGCGGCAACATTCCGGGTGTAGAAGGTGGATCCGCACCAGGTGGCACGTAGCCAATCATGGCTGGATTTCCGCACAAGAAGACATGGGTATTCTCGGCAGAAAGCGGATCACCGGCAGCTTCCGCGAGCTGCCCTGATGTAAAGAGTTGTTGCAGATACTGTTTGCCCACAAAGTTGGGATGAGACTCGTCAAGATTTTCCGGATCTCTCGTCGTAAATGGCAAATAGCGGTACTGCGAGTACTGCCGCATCAGCTCGGCATGCTCCACGGCATACGCGAGATCAACACGATGCCGAACACTGGTCACGTTGACAATTTTTCCCTGATGACCTTCTGCAAGCAGTTTAGCGGTCATTGCGTTATGAGGCGCTTCACCAGTTCCTGTCCCCAGCATCAACACAGTATCGTCGCCCCCCACCTGTTGGAGGGTGTAATGCCCGGTAATCTTCTTCTGAACTTCCAACCGATCGCCGACGACAAAATCGAACAGTCTCGGGGTCAACACCGGCGGCTTGTTGTCAGGTGAACTCGCTTGACGTACCAGCGTGATATAAAATTCAAAATGGTCCAAAGAAGCGACCGGAGCGATCCGACCCTCGGCATCGAGCATGGGGCAGGAAATCGAATATGCCCGCCGCGTCAGCTTTCGAAGCTTCTTCTCCGGGACCTCTTCGCGCTGGGTGCCGTGAAGCCTCCGCTCCCAATTTCCGATTCCGAGTGCAACGTACTGGCCGGGCTCAAATTCCGGGATTGGGTTATCCGGACGAATTCTGAAGCGAGCCAATTCATCATTAGCATCGATTCGCTCAATGATCGTTGCGTTATAAAATTTTTCCCGAAGCTGAGTTGCCTCGGCGGCTTCCAAGGGTGCCGAACCGATCATGTCACTCAATGTGGCTCTCCGCAGGATTGATCGCTGAATCCATTTCCTCCCAAGCGTAACAAACGGCTCAAAACCTCAAAACTCGGCAAAATATGCTCCGTTTTCGGGGCCGCATTCGAAACGCATTCTCAATATAATGGATTCGGAAGTCTCCATGCGGGTATACCGCTATCAACTCCGCCCCACTGCCGAAATGGGCATTCTCGACGATTTTAAGGCACAAAAAGCGATGGATACATCGAAAGGCTGCAACCGCACCTCCCTCTTTCAGCATCAATGCCGTCGGAGCGTTGCAACAGCATCACGGTTCGTAATGGTCGCTGCTTTCTCAGTGATTTGCATCTTCGCTGCGCAAGCAGAACTCTGGACCGACCTGCGAGGCACTCGCACGGTAGAAGCTCGAATGATCGGGTTGTGGGGTGATTCTGTGATCCTTGAACTGACAGGTGGCAAACGTGTTGCTGTCAAAATGGAGGATCTACGCAGCGAAAGCCGTATTCAAGCACAAAAACTTGCACGGCAATTGGAAATGTCGCGTGCGGACCGCGTCGCCGAGTTGCAGGGAAACGCAGCCGCGGCTTCCGCAGCCGCCCCCCAGCCTCTTCCCACTCCGTCTCCAGCACCTGCCTACCAACCTCCACAAGCCAATTCCAATGTCGCCGACTTCATTAACCAGATCGACGATGCAATCACCGATGGCCATCTGATAGCCGTCTACGATGCCTTGCCACCTAGCTATCGAAAAGATGTAGATGACGTGGTGAAGCTGACAGCATCTCAACTGAATCAAACTTCATGGCAAGGTTTAGTTGGAACTGCCCAAAGATTTGGTGACGTCGTCATTAATCACCAAAACTGGTTTCTCTCAAGCCCTCGCATTCAAGCTCTACCGCCGAAAGACTTCGATGCCGTTGAGGAACAGATTCTGCCATTCGCTGATCTGATGCGAGTCGGACTTTCGCCGGAAGCTACCAATCTGGATCAGCTGCAAACAATCAGCTTCGGCCAATGGCTAAGCGAACGGGATCAAGTGATTGCTCCCTACTTGGCTCAATTGGTTGATCGAATCGGTTTGAGTATTGGTCGAGAGATCACGGTAAAGTCAGAAAAAGACGGTGTCGCAGTCATTAACGTGGAACAGGATGGCGGCGCCCGAGACATCCAACTTGTTTCCATTGATGGTTACTGGGTTCCAAAAACGATTGCTGATGATTGGACCGCGAACATTGAGTCACTCAAAGGCGATATCACAGGCACCACCGGGATGATTGATTCACTTGGTTTGGTAGTGGGAGCCTTCAACCCAGCCCTCAGCCCGCTTGCAAATTCACAATCCTCTGACCAATTCCATGCGGCAATGGATGGTTTGTTTTCCCCCACCATTCAAACGGCCCTGATCACTCTTGCCACCGCTCTTGGCAAAGCTCCCGTCGTCGCCTCGAACCAGGGTAACGGGCGTAGCAATGGTGGCTTCGGTGCGTACAACGAGGGCTACGGTGATGACATGGGCGATGACATGGGTGACGAAATGGGAGATGACATGTCAGGTGGTTATGGTGGCGGCCCCGCCGCATTTCCGGGAGCACCCGGGGGCGGATTTGGCGGTAGCAACGGACGACCTCCGTCTCCCGGAGCACCGGGTGGCCCCGGAGCAGGAGGTAGCAATGGACGACCACCTTCGCCTGGAGCACCAGGGGGTCCCGGTGCCGGCGGCAACAGTCGCCGACCTCCCTCTCCCGGCTCTCCCGGAGCACCGGGCGGATCCGGCGGTGGTAGCAACGGTCGACCGCCTTCACCTGGAGCTCCAGGTGGCCCCGGCGCTAGCTGAACAGAGGCAATAGGCAATGTTCAGTCTTTGCTACAAGGTTTTCCAACCCAATCGCCCACTGCAAGTCGTCTCCGTCAGGCAGATAAAACGCTGGGCTCTTTCAATAAACACGGAAATCTATTCGTTTGAACGACAAATCGCGCCGCCGCGTGGCAATCATTGGTGGAGGCCTCTCCGGACTTTCAACAGCCGCTAAGCTGCATCTTCTTGACCAGTCAATTGAGCTGGTCTTGTTTGAAAGTGGGCAACGTTTGGGCGGGGTCATCCATACCGAGCAAGTTGGTGATTACCTCATCGACCACGGTGCTGATATGTTTTCTACGAAACCTTCAGCAGCAATTGATTTTTGCCGTGAATTGGGACTGGAAGACAAGCTGATCGAACCTAAACCCTCGGGCCGGGGCGCCCGAATCGTTCGAAATGGTCAGCTCGTACCGATTCCTGAGGGCTTTGTCCTGATGCGGGCGACGCAATTATGGCCGATGCTTCTCACGCCATTGCTGAGCCTGCGGGGCAAACTGCGGTTCCTGCTGGAACGCTGGATTTCTCCCACCAAAGGTGAACAGGACGAATCTGTATCTACATTCGTCCGACGGAGAATGGGGCAAGAGGTTCTCGACCGAATCGTTGCCCCCTTGGCAGCTGGAATCTACACGGCAGATGTGACCAAATTGAGCATGCAAACAACCATGCAGCCCATCGCCCGCATGGAAAAGAAATATGGGTCACTTGCCCGAGCAACCGCAGTTCGACGCCGCAAAGGTGAAGATTCAATCGAACGCGGCAGCACCGGTGCCAGATATGGCCAATTTCGGACATTTCAGGGCGGTATGATCGAGCTCATCAGCGGTATCGCTCAATCATTGCCGGACGAATCAATCAACCTGAATTGCCGGGTGGAGTCGATCCGCCCAAATGGCAATCAATGGGTCGTGACTGAGTCTGGGACAGATCACGAGTTTGACCATGTGGTGGTTGCTGTACCTCCCAAGGCAGCGATCAAACTGTTGGAACCCACGGTGCCAATCGCATCAGCTGAGCTGGCCAAGATCGAATCTGCCTCAGCAGCAATCGTGGTGCTAGCAGTATCGGCCAAGGATATTCAACGTCCTGTCAACACGTTTGGATTTGTCGTTCCTCTTTCAGAGAAACGCAGGATTCTGGCTGGAAGTTTTGCGAGCCACAAATTCAGTGGTCGATCGCCGGAAGATCACGTTTTGATCCGTGTTTTTCTGGGTGGTGCGATGCAACCTGAGTTACTGGACAAATCAGATGAAGCACTTATCGAGATCACTCGGGAAGAGTTGGGAGAACTCATTGGACTGACAGGTGATCCACGGGTCGCCCGCGTCGTCCGCTGGAATGATGCCATGCCCCAGTACCATATCGGACACGGCGATCGCGTTCGCATCATCGACGAAGAGATCGACAAGACCCCCGGTCTCTCTTTCACCAGCAATGCTTTACATGGCGTCGGAATTGCTCCCGTGATCAAACAAGCCGATCAAATCGCCCATGAAATCGTCGCAGCATTGAGAGAATCAGGCAACGCGTCTGATGGCCAGTGTGTTCGGTGACGGTTCGGCCTTCAGACTGAGTGAGCGATCGGTCAGTGGGAACCGTATTTTTTCCATCGCGTTCCGCATAGCGACCGCATCACGAAAACGCTTTTTGGGACTCGGATCAATTGCTTTGCGAATCAATGCAACGAGGTCACTGGACAGCCCACGCCGAAATTTATTGAAAGCGGGAAGAGACTCAAACGGGTACTCAGGAACCTCTCCAGCAAGAGTACGGTAGATCACGAGACCCAACGAAAACACATCACTGCGGTAGGACGGATGCCCCATCGCCTGCTCGGGCGCCATGTAACCCAGAGTTCCGGAGGCTGACACATCGTGAGCACCCCGCTCAATTCGTGCTAAACCGAAATCGGTCAACTGGATCGATTGCTCAGGAAATAGAATAAAATTTTCGGGTTTGATGTCCCGGTGCAGAACTTTATTCTCATGAGCATACGCCACAGCGCTGGTCATTTGCACGACATAATCGATAGCGGCAGCCCGAGAAATACGCCGGGTCAAACGATCGGCCAATGTTTCTTCGCCTAGCGGAAAAACAATGACAAAGTGTCCGTCAATGAAGCGAGCGTCTTTCAGCGGCAGCACACACGGGTGATCCAGCCTCGCCATGATTCGAACTTCTCGCTGCATATCTTCCAGCGACTGCGAATTACTGATGTACCGCTCATCCGGAATCTTCAACGCCAGCTTACGATCCTCAATCAGATCGTGGGCGGCAAAAACTGTCGCAAAACCACCTTCTCCCAAACGTCGCAACAACCTGTATTTATCCAGGCGTCGGCCGACACGAAGGGCAGTTGATTCTTCACCTTCAGCACAGAAGATCTTCAGGGAGGGGGCCACAAGCATCTCATCAGTCGCGTAACGAAGCATAACGTCAAATGGAGAGAAAAATCCAAGTGAAGGTCAACACCTGCCGCTGAGAAAAGAAGCCGTTCTTTCTGAGCAATCATCAATCTTCCCACTGACAGTTGGGTTAGATCGTCACACTCGTACCGATCAGCACAGTTTTTCCGACAATACACAGAATTCCAGTCTGCAAACACAATTCACCAAACGAAAAATCCGTCACAGTTTAACGTTCGAGGACTTGCCAGAAATGCTTGCCAGAACCTTACCCGGTAGTGACTTTTCTATTTTTCCGACGCACTACGGTTTTCCGACGCTCCAAGGCGCCGAAACATCAGCAGTCGCATATCAGCGACCTCTTCCCCCGCTACGTGCCGAGCTCGTAACGTCAGCGTCGCTTTACCCGGTGCAAGTTGAACAACGCCAAGCGTCATGGGCCGCCAATCACGCACATAGCCCTCGACGCGTTTGAAACGATCCTCAGCAGCTCCGATCAGAGGAACTTCGTTCGGAACTTCAATCGTTTTTTCAATTTTTTCATTTCCGATGGTAAGCTCAATTTCAGATCCGACGTCGTCTTGCTTGCAGGCGTAGTACATCTGAACCTCGTACTTTCCCCGATCCAAAACCTCAACGTCCCAGGTAATCGAATCCTCAGGCGTTTTCCAATTCGTCATGAAAGTGCAGTTTGGAAAACGATTACTACGTCGAACGCCACCATGAGCGTGAGCATCTCGGGAAGGCAATTGGGTGTATTCTGCGTCTGGATGAGCCAAAGTGATGGGCCGTGTCGTTGGATCTCGAGTGGACTTCAGCGAAGTTTCCGCCAACCAACCAGCCAGTTCTTGATTCAATCTTTTCAAAACCTGTGGTTTTTCTTCCGTCAAATCACGTTTCTCACGGGGATCGTTGATGATGTCATAGAGGCCACCATTGGATTGCAGGCGGTATCGGTCGTCACGAACGGTTGCCTTTTTATTCCATGTACTGAAGATCACACGAGATTTCCAATCTTCTCCACCACCCATCAATAACGGCTTGATGGACTTACCATCAAGCGGCTTGGGAGCATCAAATTTGATTCCTGCAAAGTCTGCGAGGGTCGGCAATAAATCGATCGCACCTGCAATCCGATTGACCTTGGTTCCCGGATCAATGCACCGCGGGTACCGAACCAGGCAAGGTGACCGCAATCCACCCTCAGTGGTAGAACCCTTACGCCCCCGCATTCCAGCGTTGAAACGTGACCCGTTGGGACCATTGTCCGAAAAGTAAATCACAATTGTATCTTCACCGACTCCAATTCTATCAAGATGCTGAATTAGTCTTCCCACATTGGCATCAATGTTTTCACACATCGCCAAAGCAGCGCGTGTATGTTCCATTTTTTCTTTCTTGGCATTCGCGGGTTCAGGATCGGGAACAATGTCCTTGTCAGCAAACTTCTGCCAATACTGATCTGGCACCTGCATGGGTGAGTGCGGCGTATTCAGCGCAAGGTAAACAAAGAACGGTTGGTCGAGATGCGAATCGATAAACTGAATCGTGCGATTGGTCAAATCATCAATGATGAACCCATCACCTTTCACAAGACGACCATTATGCTCAAGCATCGGTGAGTAATAGTTACCCCAGTGCCCACTGCAAAAACCGTAATAATCGTCGAAACCCCGGGCATTGGGATGGTAAGGGTACTGCATTCCACTGTGCCACTTTCCGTAGCAACCGGTCGCATAACCACCCGCACGAAACACCTCAGCTATCGTCTGCTCATCAGAATTGAATCGTTCACCACCAGCCGATGTACTGTAAACACCCAACCGATTGTGGTATCTGCCTGTAAGAAACTCGGCTCTGGTTGGTGAACAAACAGCACAAACATAGAAACGGTCAATCTCGGCACCATCGCGTGCCATTGCATCAATGTTCGGCGTAGAAAGATTGGGATTTCCATGCAAGCTCAGGTCCCCCCAACCCTGATCGTCAGTCAAAACTACAACCACATTAGGCTGTTTGACACCGTCATCCGCCTGACATTTCTCCGATGAAAGTAGGAGACCTGCAAAAGTTACCAACAGACAAAAAGGAATTTCTTTCCAGACCAGATTCAAAGACATTTTCATTCTTTCTCGGGGATAGCCATTTTCTGCTTCCAGCCTAATTTGAGTCAGTCAATCAAGCAACGCAAGTGATTCTCCAAAAGCGTTCGGTCAAGGACAATCTGTCAGGAAGGTTGCCTTTATAATGTCACGCATGGAGAAACCGCCACAAAACAAACGCAATATGCCAGTTAATTCAAATGACTCTGATGAGACATCTGGAATTTCATCTCAGAATCTGTCCGAGGATGATCAACTGGTACTTGAGACTGTCATGGCTGATTATCTCGAGAAACTTGATGCGGGTAACAATCCTGACCCTGCAGCTTATCTTGAAGCGCATCCACAACATGCAAACGAACTTGCCACATTTTTCCGTAATCACCATTGGCTCGGAGTGAATTCGACCCCTGATGCCCCGTCTCTTATAGGTGCACAAATTGGGCCCTATCAGATAGAAAGGGAAATAGCGCGAGGCGGGATGGGAGTCGTGTATCAGGCACATCAAGAAGGGCTCGACCGAAGTGTTGCCTTGAAACTGATCAGTGGGGGTGTGTTGGCGGGTAAAGAAGAACGCAGTCGCTTCCGATTGGAGGCGGAAGCGGCGGCTCGCCTTGATCATCCTGGCATCATCTCAATTTTTGATATCGGCTCATGGCGTGGCTATGAATATTTTTCGATGGCATTCATCGATGGTCCGACGCTACAGGCACACGTCGATGCACGCGATCTAAGTTACGAGCAAACAGCAAACTTACTGCGTGACATCGCCGATGCTGTTCACTATGCACACCGCGCCGGCATCATCCACCGTGACTTGAAGCCCGACAATATTTTAATCAATTCCGAAGGCTATCCGCTGGTGGCTGACTTTGGTCTGGCAAAAACACATCGCGGAGGAAGCATACTCACACAAACGGGCCAAGTTCTCGGTACACCGCACTACATGAGCCCGGAACAAGCCAGTGGGGGTCATGACTCTGATGCTTCCTCCGACGTTTACTCTCTCGGTGCCATTCTGTACGCGATGCTCACGGGCCAACCTCCCCATGAAGGCGACTCCGCTGCACAAATCCTCCGCAGCCTCGCGGAAAACGAACCTCCTACACCGAGGCAGATACGCAAAGATGTACCTGCAGATCTTGAGAATATCTGTTTGAGGGCAATGCGACCTGAACCGGCTGACCGTTATAAAACAGCAGAAGACATCGCACTTGATCTTGAACGCTATCTTTCCGGTGAGCCAACTCAGGCAGGGAGCAGCGGTTTGCTAGACCGTATGGCACGGGAGTTTCGGCGAGACCAGCATCAGACCTATTTCAAAAACTGGGATCGAGCCCTGGAGAATATCGGTTTCATTGTTTTCTTGGCCCATCTGCTGATGTACGGCTTGCAATGGTTGTCGACGACACCAAGCAACTGGCTTGCCTACTGGCCTGCAAGAACACTGATGATGTGCGCCATTTTCATCGTGATTTATCGGGCACGGGAGGGAGCGATGCTGCCAAGCAGCATGGCAGAACGCCCCGTCTGGTCGATCTGGATTGCATATCTCGTCACGCTCACCGTACTAAATTTGATCCCCGTAATCAGTCATGGTGAACAGGACAACGTTTTTCAGACAGCAGCCGCACTGAGTGGCTTTGCATTTATCGCGATGTCAGGACACATCTGGGGTGGCGCGGCCCCCTTAGGCCTCGGGTTTCTAGCAGTTGCCGTGGCCAGTGCTTTTATCCCGTCAATCTCACCACTATTACTGGGCACCATGTGGCTGATCAGTATGCTGACTCTTGCTCGCCACTACCGCATTAAGTCAGCAAACTAGGCGTCCCCATGCTTCGCAAGAATCCCACGTGCTACCCAAATCATTCGTTTATGCAGCCTGCGAAACTCGTCCTCCGCATTTCAAACGTTTGCCGGGTGAAACCCTGACAGAACATGCGTACAATGTGGGTGTCCTTCCTTTTTTCATTCCAGCCCCGAGGTAGCCGCCACGATGCGTGACCCCCATTCAATCAATCGACGTGTCTTTCTTGAATCCACCGCTGCAGCGGCAATCGCTACTGGCTCAGTTCTCCATTCTGGCTTACAGGTTTCCGCAGCTGACACTGCCACAAGTGCTGAGTCAGTCGTTGGTACGTTGTACTCAACACTCAGTGACAAACAGAAAAAATCGATCTGCTTTGACTGGAATCACCAAGACGAAAAAAGAGGATTGTTGAGAACCTTCGTAGCCAACAACTGGAATATCACCAAACCGGAGATCAATGATGATTTCTACACAGACGAGCAACGTGAGTTGGTCACGAAAGTATTCGAGTCCATAGTCCACCCAGCATGGCACGAGCGTTATTACCAGCAACTTGAAGACGATGCAGGTGGATTCGGTAACGAGCAGTCAATTGCAATCTTTGGAAAACCCGGCGAAGGTAAATTCGAACTCGTTCTGACGGGTCGACACATGACATTGAGGTGTGATGGAAATTCAGCAGATCACGTCGCCTTTGGTGGACCCATTTTCTACGGTCATGCACCTGAGTTCAACGAGAACCCGAAACACACCGACAACGTCTTCTGGAGCCAGGCAGTAGAAGCCAACAAGCTCTATCAAATGCTCGGAGGCCAGCAACAAAAGCAGGCTCAAGTCGCGAAGACACCAAGAGAACAAGCTGTTGCATTCCGGGGTACAAAAGGTGGCATGACAGGTCTTCCTGTCACCGACATGAGCTCGGACCAGAAAGAACATTTGCAAAAAGTACTCGGTACGCTTACCGAAATGTACCGCACGAGCGATCAGCAAGAAGCAATGCAGTGCCTCGCCAAGCAAGGAGGTCTGGATGCCTGTACTCTTTCTTTCTACACCGACAACGATCTAGGGAAAGACAAGGTATGGGACAACTGGCGATTGGAAGGACCATCGTTTGTATGGCACTATCGCGGCGCGCCTCACGTGCACGTTTGGGTCAACGTGGCTGACTCGGCTGACGTAAAAACGAATGCCTGATATTTCTCGGTAACATTTCAAGTCACGATAAGGGATTGGCCACGGCCAATCCCTTATCTGTTACCACCCCGACCATCCGAGCTTACAATCAATTAACCGGCAACAACAAATATTTCTTGGATCAGCTGATTCTGCCAGAACATCATTTCCTTGACCTGAAACGGTAACCCAAAAGCTACTGTGTCCACACGCAAAGAAGTTCAACAATTCTGCATCTTGCCGGCATGCAATACTTTTGTGGATGATAGTCATTGGAGCCTGAACCAATTTCCTTGAAGAGATCAGACAATGCGAGGATTCGCTTACTTTATTGCTGTGTTGGCTGCTATCGGAATCATGATTGGCATTGTTTCTTATCCCAATCAAACTGAGTCACGCAATCGTTCCTCTGCATCAACGCCTGTACCAGCGACCGTCATGACAGAATCGGGCACCCTGACGATTGCTGTACCGACCATGCAGTGCGAAATCGCTTGTTTCCCAAGAGTAAAAACGACCTTGGAAGGTAACGAGGGTGTGCAGTCCGTTGAACTCGCAGCCCAACAAGAAAAGGGTGTACTGGATAATCGTCAGGTGGTCGTGAACTATGAGAATGGATTCAATCTGAATGCGGCGTTGTCTTCATTGGTTGAGGATGGTTTTCCGAACTCTGCTGTCGTTGAGTAAACTGCCACAGCAGCCTCCCAAAGCCCGTTCACCACAAGGTATGCAACCCAATGGATAAAGCCGGTATCTTGCTGGTCGGACATGGAACACGAGACACGGATGGCACTCGACAATTCTTTGAGCTTGAAAAACACTTAAGCGAAACGGTTGCTCCCGCGCCAGTTACCGCAGGCTTACTGGAATTCCAAAGCCCGTCTATTCCAGAGGCATGGGAGGAGCTATTGACCAAAGGCGTGAAGCATATTCATGTTGCACCATTGCTGTTGTTTGCAGCTGGCCATGCCAAACAGGACATTCCTGACATCTTGACGGAATGCCAAACCCACAGCCCTCACATAACGTATGATCAGTCGCGTCCCCTCTCTCGGCATGCAGCAATCATCGATCTTGCGGTCCAGCGATTAGACGCAGCACTGGCTTCCAACCAACATTCACCCGAACGGACAGCCGTCATCATGGTAGGTCGTGGCAGTCACGATCCCTGTGCCAAAGCCGACATGCGGGTTCTCAGTGAAATCATCAGCCGGAGATCGTTTGTAGCTGAAGTGACCACAACTTTTTATGCGATGACAGAACCACGCTTACCAAACACACTGGAAGCGGTGGCTGTCAGTGGCCGATTTGATACTGTGGTGGTCCAGCCACACTTGCTCTTTGAAGGAAAATTGAATCAGGCAATTCTAAATCAAACAAAAGAAGCTGCGGGCAGGCACCCATCGCTACAGTGGCTGACGTCTGGTTACCTTGGCCCCGATCCATTACTTGCTGACGCCATCGCCGACAGAACAGGAATGCATTGAACGCTGTCCCTACTATAGATGCTCATTCACGTGCCAAAGTGATGATCGCGTCTGCGATCACTCGATCGTCAAACTGTGTGACGGAAATGTTAGCCCCGCGAAACCACTTCATTGCCGGTGCGACATAATCAACTGGTGCTATCGGACTCGCCAGTGGCCCGTTCCACGCGGTACTTTGCCATTGCCCTCGCTGCTCTGACCACTCGTATTGACCGCCAAGACTACATTGCACATCAGCTCCAAGAATGCTCTTCACCGTTGAAAGCACCTCGTCTGGTGTCAACTGGAACTGGCGGGTGATTGAATCAAGGAACTGCGCTGTGGCAACACTACTGATACGGGATCTGGCGTACAGTTGGCCATTCGCCCAGCCCTCCAACTGACTTCCATTCAAATCACCTACATTGGCTCGAATTTGTGCTGGTGTGGGATCATCTGTGGCCGCCAAAAACGGCAAGCTCTGGGTGATCACTTCTGGCTGAAACGAAAGGATACTGAACTTACCATCTGTGAACCGATATAACCCGCCCAGAAGACGACTCATCCCGGGCCCCACCGGTTGGCCACGCCCTAAACCAAGAGGGAGACGATCGAGTGTACTTGGCTGTGGCCAGGCACCGAGGTATCCCGGTAATTGCCGCAAGGAGAGATAGGCTTTGATGATGCCCTCAAACTGCTCAGGCGTGGGAGGTACCGTATCCTTGATCGCTGCAAATAAATGCGTGGGTGGACCAAGCTGCTCGGAAGCAACATGGGCTTGCAGTGAAATGATGTCATCAGGCGCGAATTGCATCGCCACCTGCGTAGGTGGCCCAAGTTGCTGAGCATATTTACCGTACTTACCTGGATTAAATGGCGCAACCTCGGCGTGAATCGTAAGCCGTTCACGATTTGAATTAGGATCTCGATCATCGTCACGGTGGATTCCCAGCATGATCGGGTCCATGCTGGCAAATCGGTTGGTGTATTCGTTCGCAATCTCACTGTACCAAGCAAACTCATCCGGTGTTACTGATTTGATTTCCACATCAGCGATTGGCAGAAAACTGCCCCGAGCACCGCGCATCGTATCCAGTGCGGCGTTGTTCAATTCAAACACACCGCTGCCATCTGATCGACTACCGAAATTAGGTGGCAGCATTCCAGCCGCGATCAACTGCTCAACACCCAAATCGCTTGGCTTTAATTTTCTCTCCATAGCGCCCGCCATTCTGGCCAGTTGGACAAGAGAGATATCTGCCTTGGCAAACATCCGGCGACGCAACTCGATCAGATATTCCGGTGAAACCAAACCGCGAAGCATTGCTGGAGAAAAATAAGCAAAAATCGTATCGTCACGCTCGAGAGGCATTAACTTCCTGGCAAGCATGAATTCAGGTGTCTTGGCAAGCGACTTCCCTGACTTAGCAACCTCGATGAATTGCTCAGTCAGCTTGCGACTGTTGCTGACAAAGATGTAGTTTCCATCCTGCGTAAAAAATGAGCGAATGCGGTTGTCTGCGGTGCTCAGCAAACTGACTTCCCGGCCGTTGATTTGGAAATCTTCTAATGTGACTGTCGTATCCGCCTGCGCGAGCTTGGTACGATCATTCTTGATTGAGGTGGTAAGCAGGAATGCATTTCTCGACTTGATCAATACTCCCATGCTTGCACCATCAGTCAAAAACAGATCTCTTCCAATGAGCGCTTGATCCTCAATCACAGTACCGCCCAGCATGCGGGATAACTGTGTCATTTTCATGTTCAGCTGGGTTTCAAGTCGTTCAGTACTATCATTCACAAGACCTCTCAACGTGATCATTCGCGTGATGTCACCGCCATACTCATCAGTCAAATCCTGAAACCACAAATAGTTTTGGAAAGAGCCGTACCGGATATAGAAACAGTCCGGTGGAACCTTTGTGGCAATTGGCTCAACAATTGCAGTCTTGACATCTGAAGGAACAATTTCAGGGATCCAACGCGGTGGTGCAGGCAGAGGCTCAGTCGCCAATTGTGGTGGCCTTGTTTCGACCGCAGCCTCTGCAAATATCGACTCACCAACCCCAGCAGCGCCGCCAATCAATTGCAATGTGCTCAACAACTGGTCTTCTGCTTGCCCTGACTCGTTATACCAAGTGGGCAGAGGTAAGCCCGTGCGTCTGGCTAACATCGCGACCAGGTACAGTTGCACAGCGGCTGGTTGTTCGGATGTCAAAACAAGCGATTGAACTGCATTTGTGTAACCTGTCCACCATGTCTTGAGGACGCTTGTATGAACAGTCTGATCCTGTTGTGGCACGACAGAGTAATTACCAATCACACCGCGATCATCGGTGACGGTAACTGTTAGCGGCTCGGAACCTGTAAACAGGAACGAAACCCTGCGAGCAACAGTCTGGTTCAATTCCTGATCACCACTTGCGAGCTCGCGAATCAAACCGCCCACCCGATTCAAAAGTCGACCTCCACCAGCTTGAGGAACAGGTCGTTCGGAGGGTCGGCCGGTGGTGACCAGATCGTTCGAGACAGGGTACAAGACGCGGCCATCCCCACCACTCACTCTGAGTGCAGGAAAAGTCCGGCCAAACATGGCGGCATCGAGAGGCATTTCAATCGTCGCCGCCCCAAACGGCGTGCCAACGGCTGCCGTAATAAAAACATCGTTCGCTCTCGCGCAAGTAGCACATGCCAGAAAAAAGGTAGCAAGCACGAAATGGCTCAATGAAGGCTGTTGGATGCGGCCACAGGATTGTTGAGAGAGAATTCGCATATCGATTTTCAAGTTGAGGGTGATCGTCCGTGCCGCAGTCTTGGGACTTGTTTCAGTAGGCTGGTTTAAGTGAAGTCCGAACATGTCAATTGAACCTTTGTTATATCCCGTCTCATCCTCAAGGACGTTCGTTGCTCCCGAGTGAGCATCCATCGATACTGCCGATTCCACGGCGCGGGTCATTGTTGCAGAGAATGTTGCAAAAACTCCAGTACCCGAAGCTGCCAATTACGAACCAGCGACCACCTTTCGGCCTCACTGCCTTCAGACTTTCAAATCTGTCAAACCTGAGTGAATCTGACCACAGATAGATAACCTTCAACGGCTTCGACGGCTTTACAGGGCATTGGATCAAAATCCGAACATGGACGCCTTGTCATGTAAAAACCTCAGTCCCTGGCGTTCTCAGGTTTCTGAATGAGCGGGGTCGTCATTCTCTGCATGTCTGTGATAATGGAGAGTCAGAGTGACCGCACGAGCCTCGTGCATTATTAAGAACCCGAAGCAATTGGGACAATCGATCCGTGAAAAGCCCCTCCCGAAGTGGTGTTTTCCAAGCCAGCACCGATGAACGGCTTGAAGCCTTTGCTGAGAGCATCAGTTTCGACAGCCGACTGTATCGGCAGGATATTCGTGGTTCGATCGCACACGCAGAGATGCTGTCCAGTGTCGGTTTATTGACTGAGAAAGAATTTTCGCTCATTCGCGACACTTTGGTCGAAATTCAATCCGAAATTGACAATGACCAACTCCCGTTTCGGTTTGAGCTGGAAGACATCCACATGCATGTCGAGCAAGCCTTGATTGACCGGATCGGTGATGTGGGTCGGAAATTGCATACCGCTCGAAGCAGAAATGACCAAGTCAGCACGGATATCCGCATGTGGGTTCGTGAGGCACTCGACGGCATCGATGCGCGGCTAGAAACATTGCAACGTGCATTTTTAAGTCGATGTGACAGTGATTTTGATATCATTCTTCCGGCATACACCCATTTGCAGCGGGCTCAACCTGTACTGGCCTCTCATTACTGGCTCGCATACATCGAAAAATTCCAGCGAGACCGTGAACGGATCGCAGACTGCCGACGCAGAGTCAATCAATGCAGTCTTGGGATTGCCGCGGTCGCCGGGACAACGCTTCCGATTGATCGACAACAGACAGCCCGCCAATTGGACTTCGAAGGTGTCACTGCGAACAGCCTTGACACCAGTAGCGATCGCGATTTCATGTTGGAGAGTGCATTTGTGCTGGCGACCATTGCCTCCCACCTGAGTGGCTGGGCCGAGGAATGGATTTTATGGAGCACGGTGGAATACAACTTCATCAAGATCCCTCAACAGTTCTGTACCGGAAGCAGCATCATGCCTCAGAAAGTCAATCCGGATACACTCGAACTGACTCGGGGAAAATCAGCAAGGGTTATGGGCAACCTGCAAACATTGATGCTGTTAGTGAAAAATCTGCCGTTGGCGTACAACCGCGATTTACAGGAAGACAAACCACCTTTGTTCGATTCTTTCGACACCGTCTTGGCAATGCTTGAATTGGCCGCCCCAATTGTGGCGGGAAGCAAACTACAGCATGAATCTATCGAAAGTCGACTGGAGCGTGGCTATCTCGATGCGACTACCCTGATGGAATGGATGATTGATAAAGGCGTGCCACAAAGACGTGCCCATCACCTGGTTGGTGCGATCGTTGGTGAAGCGATGCAGAGAGATGTGCCACTGGCTGAACTGCCATTGGAACTACTGCAAAACCACGCGCCTGAAATTGACGCAACCGTTTTCGATTCTCTCGGATGCAAAAATTCGGTTGCTGCGTTTGTCAGTTATGGATCCACAGCGCCAGATCAGGTGCGACTTCAGATTGACCGCTGGAAAACAAGGCTCAATTAAAGAAACCCATGCATCTGATGGGCTGGTTCCCGCAATCCCAAGCGATTGCTTAACCCATAAGCTGTTTGTAGCACCAGATAACAATAGCTCCAACAAGCCCGATAAGAACGAGCGTATAAATTGTCACGGCAAACGCCCATAGGAACCGCTCTGCTGCACTGAATCTACGATTCATCCAAAGCAACGGTAACCCGAGGAAACCGGTTACAAGAAACAAGCAGGCCAGCACGGCAAGCTTGCTCTGAATCAGCTTGTCTGCACCACCATAGCCTGCCGGTGCTTTACCAAAAGAACCTTGTCTATCAGACAAAGTGGAAGCATCCATCGGGGCGCCAGCACTGGAAGGGACCACAAGTTGCGCCTCAATGGCAGAACCAAAATCATCTTGCTGAGTCACTCCGTTGGCTCCTGCTCTTGGATACCGTTATCGGCGATACCGTTATCGGCGATCAGTTTCTGCGCCTTTGAAACAAGTGGTGCAACATTACCGTTATTGCCATAGAGGTCAACGATGCTGTACCAGATTTTACGGGCTGCAATGCTGTTTCCATTCTGGAGGGATTCCTCTGCTTGATCAAGCTTGCTTTGAATGATTCGTGCAGCTTCACCCTGTTCCACACCATTCTCCTCAATGCTTGCGATCTGCCTTCGTGCCAAATTGACGAATGGTTTGTAAGTATCATCATCAGCGAGCAACGTCTCCATGCTGCGATACCGATCCAACGCGGTGGACACATCACCAAACTTTTCAAACTCGTAAGCTTCCGCGTAAAGTCGTTCGCCCTCGTTGGATAACGGTCGATTGGTTTTCAACTTGACTTTCAAAACATGCTCAGCCTGAATCATCTCGACACGTTCCAATTGCTCCTCGACCCAAGCAACATGCTCTCCGTCAGGATACTTCTCGAGCATGGGAATGAGGAAACGGACCTTAGCCTGATTCAAGGCGTTCCGGCTGTCACGCGTCAACAACTCTTCTGCTCGACTCTTCATTTGAGTTTCATTCAATGGCCAAACTGCATAGGTGATCATTGAAGCGATAAGGATCAGCCCAAGAACGAGAACGATTGCTCGATCGTACCATTCAGGCTTAACGTCGCTTTCATCGTCCTCAACTTCCAACGCACCGTGTCCCAGCAGAATACGGGCTTCATCCCTTTCTTTCTGGTCGGTGACATTAAGCGGGCTGAACCCGTGAGAAACGTGTTCAGCCACACCGGCACGTGACATGGATCGACGTCGCACCTCTTTTAAAGCCAGCGTTACCGCAGCAGCACCATGCGGACGATCCTTAGGATCTTTCTCAAGCATTTGCATGATCAGCTTGTCGAGCCATACGGGGCAGTCCATGACAATCGAAGCAGGACTCTCGGGAGTTTCGTAAAAAACATTCCCGCGCACTTCTTCGACAGAGTGGCCAGAAACGACCGCGCGCCCTGTCAAAGCCTTGTAGAGAGTCGCACCCAATGAATACAAATCACTGTGAACCGAATACGCATTTGTATTTTCAGCCAGCTCGGGCGACCAAAACGTCATTTCATCGGGTGTTACCGCACGATTGGTGAGGTACAACGAGCTCGCCCTGTTTACACGAACATCAACCAAAACCGGGCTTAAACCTGCAAATAAAACCTTTTCCGGATGCAAGACTCCATACACAATTTCTTGATCGTGCAATGATTCCAATGCGCCTGTCAAAGCTTCAGCGAGGTCCAAAACGGATTCCCACGAAAGACGCGAGCGGCGTTCCAGCTCACTAGCCAAGGTCGGTCCCTCGATTAGTTCATGGGCCAAGTAGGCGTCTGTTTCCTCAAAACCACCACCGTAACAGCGGACAATGGCTGGATGTTGAATTTGCTTTAGCAGATCCCATTCCGCCGCAAATGCAGCACGAGCTTCTGGCGTGCCACCAAAAGGCGCAGCAAACACTTTGACGGCGACAGCTCGCTTGAGCTGCACATGAACCGCCCGCCACACCGAACTCTGGGACGGATGGTCACCAAGTTTCGCTTCGATCGCGAGTGGTCCAAGTCGGCTCCTGGGCATGGAAAGGGATCACGGTTCAGAGGGTCAAGAAACTAGATCAGAGGAGTAGTGAAGTGCCCATTATACTCATCCGAACGACCCCAACGCACTATGACAAGCAGTGAAAGTAACCGCATCTCCATGAAACGTGGGAAGTACAAACAATCGCTGGGTTGCCCTGATTGGCTGGGGGGGACCATCTGAGAGATGGGTCACCACGCCCATTGCAGGTCTTGATTAATGCCTATCACCTGATCGCCGGGCTGCTTCCATCTGATCTTCCAAGTGGGCAAAGAAAAGTGCTTTGTCCGACTCGTAAGACGACAGTTCACCCTCGCCGCTTCGCCAACGTGCAACTTTGGCTTCCTCAAAACGGACCGCCGTTTCCTTGTTGTCCCGTAACCAATCCCGCATCCGTATCATCCTTTGCCAACAATCAGATCCGTAAATGACAAGCCAAACAGAGTGCGTCGGATCCGGCTGCGCGACAGACAGATGACGCGGTTTACCAAGAACGATTGGCTCGGTGGACCAGTCAGGCGAATCATTGATTCGGAAGTTCAGGCCCTCGATCAATTGGGCTGCTGTTGCCAAGGCATTCGCGTCTTCCACAGCAGCAAGTACATCAATGGTAGGTCGGGCGATTAGTCCCGAAATTGCCGTGCTACCCACGTGCTCAACGGCAGTAACCCAACCCTCACAACTTTGCAGAATACTGCTTTTTGTCTGCTGAAACTCCTGCGGCCAACGAGGATCATAGTGCATCAAACGTACTGTTTTCTCTTCCATTCAAATCGTATTTCGCGAGTTCCGCTGGATGGGCATCCGCACACGTGGATGCACCTAATGACGCTACATTGTGGCAACATCGTCAAGTCACCAATGAAATTGGTGACCAGAAGTAAGACTTTGCAAGCCGTTAAACCTGCGGTACAGGGAACCAACACATGCCCACTGGATTCCCTGCAATGCACCCACAGAACGCAAAAACCAGCTAAAATGGGGGGCAATCGGAGAGCATTCCCCCATCGACAAATTCGGGTGCCATTAAAACACAAATTCCGTCACACTCTTGCGTCAGGCTCAACTGAATGCGGGCTTTCGTACCCTCGACCGGATGACTACTAAATCATGACTCGGCTGCTAAAAGGCCTTTTTGCATCGATGAGTCTGGAGCGGAAATGCCTGCTCTTTTTTGGGTCAGCGCTAATGGTCCTCATGCTTGGTGCCTTTGCTGTGGTCGAGAAACTGGGGCGTGAACTGGTTCTCAACACGACCCGACAACGCGCAAAAGACTTTGCCGCCATCCAATTATTGCTACTTCACGATGATGCAGTGTGGTCCAAAAATCAACGTGAAACGGTTACCGCAGGATCTGATCCGGACCTTGAAAAGGTCGATCCAGAAACCGTGCTCAGCGACCTTCGAAAAGTCATCATTGGTGCCAGCGTTACTGGCGACAGCTTTGATGAGGACAAAGGTGCTGAAGCCTCAAGGAGCAAGCACGAATTTCTCTCACTCAGTGATTCTCAGCAGTACACCAAGCTGCCCAATCGAGAAACACCCGATGATCCAATTGAAGCTGCCATTCTGGAGCAACTCAGACGCGATTCAGTGACGTTCTACGCGAATTCCTTACGTGAACAACGGCCTGACCTCACCGAACCAATTGAATTCGCCGAAAATGAGGCGTTGAGCCAGATCACGCCCAATCTGGACCAACCGCTGTTCGATGAATATGAAACGGATGACGGAAATTGTGTCTACTACATACCGGTCTTCTTCAAGCAAAGCTGCCAACTGTGCCATACGGCCAAAGGAAGTGAAACGACGTTTGACCCGAACGCCCCTCCCGAAACACGCGCGGCTCAGATTCCTTTCCGTGTGCATAAAGTGACGATGCCCTACGAGAGCACAAGAGAATCAACAACTTTCATTCGAGCTATCGTCGTCGCCTTGGGAATGCTGATTGTTGCTGTGACACTGTTTGTGCTGCATACCATTGTGCGACATCTGGTCCTTTATCCGATGTATCACCTACGTGATGTCAGTGATGCCATTACTCACGGAGATACCAACCAGAGAGCTACGATTGAAACCGAGGATGAATTCCGCGAGCTAGCCGATGCCTTCAATCGCATGCTGCGCCACCTCACCGAAACCCAGGATCAGATTCAGGAAGTCAATACCGAACTAGACACACGTGTCGATCAGCTTGCGCAATTGAACCTGCAACTCTATGAAGCCAATCGGTTGAAAAGTGATTTTCTTGCTAATATGAGTCACGAGCTACGGACACCACTCAACAGCATCATTGGATTTTCGGAGGTTCTGCAGGGAATCGATTCGTTGAATGACAAGCAGCGACGGTATGCATCCAACATCCGGAAGAGTGGACGACTGCTTCTCGAAATGATTAACGACATCCTCGATCTGGCGAAAGTCGAAGCTGGCAAAATGGAAGTGAAGTCGAGCGAATTTGAACTCGGCCGCCTCGTATCTGCACAATGTGACATGATTCAGTCCCTGTCTGAAGACAAAAACATTTCGTTGTCTGTCGATGTCCCGGACAATCTTCCAAAAGCTCATCAAGATCCCAACAAACTCGGTCAGATCCTGAATAATCTACTTAGCAATGCGATCAAGTTCACCCCTGAAGGTGGCATGATCAAGGTTACCGTGAGCGACGTTGATAACGGTCGGTTCAAGCTGCTCATCAGTGATACCGGCGTTGGGATTGCTGGTGAGGATCAGTCCATTATTTTTCAAAAATTCCGGCAAAGCCGGAAGGTTCTGGATGGAGAGGGATTGACCAGAGAATTCGCAGGAACAGGCCTTGGACTGTCCATTGTAAAAGAACTGGCAAAACTCCTTGGGGGCGAAGTAGATTTTGAAAGTGAACTCGGACGCGGTAGTTCCTTCTGGGTCACCCTACCTTGGCATCTACCGAAAGCAGAAACACTGACTGTCGGACCAAACCTGACAGCGGCTGACGACACACCCGCGGTGACAACCTGACACGAAACAACAGCGATTCACCCGCCATCCCAAATCATGACACATTCGCGGCAGGGAAAACGACCCTGCACATCTCTCGTGAGCACCCACTCAACATCTCTTGTGAGCACCCACTCAACATCTCTTGTGAGCACCCACTCAGGGGCCAAACGCGAGTGTCAATCACGTCTCGAACCTGGCATGGGCAAGCACGTCACTGAGCGTCTGGGCACCTGCTTGTTGGCAGCACCTTTGCTGGACTTAAAAATCACCCTGCAGCACGAACTCCACTGCAGGGTTTCCTCTACAGGGTTTCCTCTACAGGGCCCAGCACACCTGTTTATCGAACATGACTCATTACTCTTGATCGCGTAAACGGGAACGCGGCCATGCGTAGGCGATTACTTCTCATCGTCAAGGCGGATCCGAATATCTTTGAACTCGGTCCACATCGGTTTTCCCGCATGCAATTGCAAGGCAAGAATTCCTTCGCTGAAGGCCATCTCGGGGTGCTCATCCGTAAAATCGAGAATCTTCTTTCCGTTTAGAAAGTGCTGTATGCGATTTCCCTTTGCAATGATCTTAACATCATTCCAATCATCAACCTTCATCAAGTCCTTGAAGCCTGCGGCATCAATCAATCGCTCTTCTTCAACATTCTTGCCCTCTGCAGTCCATGTAGCTGTCTCACCTACCAAACAAATGCGGCCACGTTTGCCCCGTTCGTCATAGATAAAACCTGGAACATTGGGAAAAGTATCTTCGTTGCGTATCTCATGCTGATAGCCCTTCACGACCCACTTATTACCAACCCGATTCCCTTGCGGTACCCTGACCGAACGATACTGGATACCGGAGTTGTTATTGGCTGTACACCGAAAAGAGAGTTGCAATTCGAAATCCTTTAATTGACCACCCTCCCAAATCAGGAACGTATTTCCCTTGGCTGATTTCTTGTCTGTTGTCTCACCATGAATCACACCATCACGCACTGACCACAGACGCGGATCACCATCCCAACCCTTAAGGTCTTTTCCATTGAAAATCACTTTCATACCGTCGGAATCTGGCTTCGCAGCGTCTTCAGCTCGACTTTGCGTAGTGGTGATACAAAACAGCAGTGGAAAAAAAACAAGGCAGAAAAAAACACGAAGCATGAAAGAGATCTCCAGATCATTGTGGAAAGTAAAGCCGGGACGGAGGATTATGCCTGTCCGCGATGATTCAAAATAGCAGCCGACCAGTCGCACTGATTCAACTCAGACTATTTCAACCCGAGAATATCCGGACCTTGTCGAAAAATAACGTCCACCGGGATGCCTTTTTCAGTCAGCAAATCGAGTTCCGCTTGCAATTGTGGCCCGATGACGCCTTTTGTTTTAACCAGTTCCGACGCTCCGGCGTAATCACCATTGCCTTGCAACTGCAACAACAAGGACGACAGATTCTTGGTAGCCTGCCGAAAACGATCAACGTTAACACGATACCGGCCATTGGGTAGACGTTCAAATGCACCTTCATCACGAAAAAAGTTGAAGCGAATCATGTTAGCTTTGCCGTGAGCGCTCGAAGCACCAAAACGTACACTTCGAAAAATCCCCGCCATAAAAGTCACATAGTAATCCTGCAGGTCTGTTTTCAGCTCGCCACGTTCATGCAGTTGATTGATCATATGCAGACCGAGAATATCAGCTTTTCCTTCCTCAATTGCTCCCGCGTGCTCTTTCAAGATAGTACGCACTGATCCCCGTCCATCAATCGTATTCTTGATACCAAGACCATGTGCTACCTCATGAAACATCGTATTGCTGAAAAATGCATCGAAGGTTACATGTTTGCGTTGGTCATCGGCAATCAACTCATCAGCAATGGGGATCAGTATTTTATCAAATTTGGCACGCATCGCATTTTTCAGTTGCAACCTCCTTGTTCCTTTTTGCAACTGCACCTGTTCATCATTTGGCAGATTGATTGCGATTGTTTTTGATCCCGCGTTGCAATCACCAGCGTAATAAATCACGTCATAAGCGTTGAGCTCGGTGTCCGTCCCCGGCTCTTCCTGCTTGTACTTGTCGGGAACCGGCAAGGTTGCCTGCAGATCTGGCAAGAACTTGGAATATTTCGCCAATCTTGCACTCCATGCCTTGTCCTTGATCAACACAAAGCACTCGTGTGCCGTCTTATAGCCGTACAACTTGTCTTCGTAGTTTTCTATCGGGCCAATCACAACATCAATGGTGTTGTCATGCATATCCAACCAAGCAAGATCACTTGGTTGATAGTCGTCAGTCAACAAAGCATCTGCACGAAGTAACAAGTAACGTCGCAGGCCAGTGTCTTCGGCTAGTTCCGCCGCCTTGCGCAGCAGATCAGCCGCCCGTTTCATTGACTCCTTGAATTGTTCCCGATAGGGAACAACCTTGAGCTTGCCGGACCTGTCACGACGCAAGAAGGTATACAAGCTGTCTTTGCCACTCAAATCAGCCGCCTCAAACTCTGCCTTGGTCATGTCGGCAGGATAATAATTGGCGCCCAATGGCTTCGCGCCCACCCCTTCAACAAATGGGGCATTACCAGCAAGTCGATCCCAAGGACCGTAATTGATCTTCACGAATCTTCGGACCTTAGATTGCTTCAGCGAATCCAAAAAATCCTTGCGTGGGCCGTACGCTTCATACCAAAAACAGTTGTCCATGATCTTGCCAGCTTCCATCAACAAGGGAAGCATCTGCCGCTGCTTGTCAGTCAATTGGCTGAGGTCAGTCGTCAGGTCCACAACAGCGTATTGATCAATCGCTTTCCCAACATCAATTGCATTCTGGCCAAACACGAATGCCTGCGCAGGAGCTCCCAGGATGAATCCCAGAACAATCAGTTTTACAACACGAATCTGCATGTTTTTTCACTTGCACAAATGGTTTCAGAAATGACGCCCATTACCGGGATCCGCGAAGCGATTCGAAATCCACAGCATGCGGACGTGGCACATCACTTCACGAAACCAGATCTTACCCGATACCCCCAAGTTATTCACGTTACCCGAAGACGAAGATTGAAGATTCCTGACCAAGGTGTAGCAAAACAAAACAACTGTGCAATCGTGAGCCAACCTTTTGGGAACCCTTTCATTTCACTGCTGCGCGTTGTGCCACAAATCACGTGCTTTTGAAAAAACAATTGGTTTGGCACGCTGTCTGCTCTGGGATTTCGATCTCGTCTTCCAAACATGTCGAAGGAATGAACTCATGAGATACCCCACAAACCTTGCTCCTCTTCTTGCCGTGGCGATTGGATTCATAAGCTCCCACCGAACCTCAGCGGAGGAAAAGGGGATCGACCTATTCAGTGCGATTGGCCAAGGCGATGTGACTGTAAGATTCATCGCACTCAATGCCGGGCAAGCGAACGTATTGATCAAAAATGAATTGGACAAATCGCTGCGATTGAAACTTCCAAAGGCAATCGCTGCCGTACCCGTACTCGGACAGTTCGGTCAAAATCCCAACCAGAACCAAAATGGAAACCCGGCCGGTGGCAGCACAAACCAGGGCGTAGGTGGCGGATTCAACATTGGCAATGGACAGGGTCAGGGAAACGGCCAAGGTTTTGGAAATCAGCAAGATTTCGGAAGAGGAATCATGCGTATTGCACCGGGAAAAACCCACAAACTTTCTGCCAAAACAGTGTGTCTGGAACACGGAAAACCGGACCCAAAACCGCGAATTGCGTACCGGATCATTCCACTTGAAACATTCACGACTGACCCTATCATCACTTTTGTATGTCAGCAGCTCAGTACCGGTCAAATACCACCCGACATTGCACAGGCAATCGTCTGGCATCACGGCAACCAATTACCATGGACACAACTTGCAGCTCTTGACCGCATGCAATCGCGTTACCGAGGCAATATCAAGTTGTTTACCCCAGAGGATTTAGACGCCGCAAAGTCGTTGTATGCTTCCCTCTCTTCGAAGAACGAATCTCCCGGGGATAGGTCTTCGTTGCCGGCAGAAAATACCCCCACTTCAGCTGCTGATTATGCGTGGTCTATTTCCGATGGCAATCACAGCTCCTACAGCACTTCTCGATCAGGACATCAATCGATCTGCAGGTGACTGAATAGAGAGGCGTTGAGGTCCATGCAGTGCTCAACCGGATCTGTCAAGGAATCTCCACTTCTATAGTCAGCGCTATCACTGGTGCGAAGCCTCAAGCAGACGTTGAAGTGTCACGTAATTTTCCACCGGAAAAGCCAGAGACTTCGCTGCAAGCCGCGATCCGCGACTCCCTGAACGCTTGCCTGCTGTCCCAGGAAATCAGGTGAATACACGGCTGTGATATCACTCACCAGAAAGTGCAAGGACATCACTCGCACTCGAATTTCAATCAAATGGCTGATTCTCTGCCGAATCAGATGCACCATGACAAACTACCGGAATGCTGCAAGCGAAGCATCCACTGCAAAAGTTATCCGGCGCGCGGACTTTCGAAGTATCGGGCTCAACACAAAAAATTTGAATTAGTGCAAAGCTTGAAAATGGTAAACCCAGTAAGTACCTCGCTAAAATTTGCTTTTCATCCTTGGGCAAGACAAGAATGGGATAACCTATGTTCTCCGTTTAAACTCAACACCTTCAATTATTAGACTCCATGCAACGAAAAATCTTGCCTGATGGCTCTACCGAGTCATTGCTCGCCTTTGCATTTTGTGGCTTTCTACTCACGTCCAATCTGTACGCTCAAAATGGGGCCTCGAACGATGCTCCAGCGAAAATTCGGCCGAACATTCTTTGGCTCTTTGCCGAGGACACCTCGCCGTGGATGGGTTGTTATGGTGACCCCATCAATCAAGGCGCGACTCCTAACATTGATTCCCTAGCAGCAAGGGGCGTACTCTTTTCTCGTGCTTTTGTTCCAGCGCCGGTCTGTTCGGCTTGCCGTTCGGCACTGATGGGTGGCCAAAATCAGATTCGCTTCAATGCACACGAACATCGATCCTCTCGGGGGCCAGCAAAGCTTTACCTACCGGATTACATGAAATTGCTTCCTCAATTGGTGAAGGAAAATGGTTACTTCACGTTCAATCTTGGAAAAACTGACTACAACTTCGTCTGGGATACCCCTGCGACCTATTCACTGGAGCAAAAATCCAGACATTCAATTCCGTGGAAGACCCTGAGCGAGAATCAACCTTTTTTTGGGCAGATCCAGACAGCAGGTGGTAAGAACAATACCACGAATTTTCCGGCATCTCGCAAGGTTGATCCAGCGACGGTCACCGTTCCTCCAGACTATCCCCAAAATGATCTTTATCGATCTGTCGTCGCGCAGCACTACGACGCGATCCGAAAAGATGATGACTTTATCGGCAGCGTGCTTGAAGGATTAAAAGAATCGGGACTCGCCGAAAACACCATCGTTGTCTACTTCGGTGATCATGGAGCGAACAACTTGGTCCGCCACAAGCAGATGCCGACAGAAGGTGGTCTTCGTGTTCCGTTCATAATGGCCGGCCCAGCGCCGTATGTTCCAGCTAGTGCTGTTCGTGATGACTTGGTGAATTTACTAGATCTATCAGCCACCACTTTGGCATGGGCAGGCGTTCCTCGCCCCGACTGGTACGAAGGACAAAACCTGTTTGACACAAAACTCGTGCCTCGCAGCTCTGTTTTCGCGGCCAAAGATCGGCTCGATCACACCATTGATCGGGTACGTACAGTCCGCACCCACCGATACCGCTACACACGCAATTTCAAGACTGATCGAGTTTTTCTTCAACCCCAGTACCGCGATACCAAGGACTACGTTCAAAACTTGAGGGCCATGTATGCAGACGGAACACTGCCAGCAAAATTGCGTGACATCTACTTTGGAGAGCGACCAGCAGAGGAGCTTTATGACGTCATTGAAGATCCAAGCCAAATCAACAATTTGGCAACCGACCCGGAATACGCGAAAGTACGGCAACAACACCGTGCGCTGCTCGAGCAGTGGATTGCTCGTGGCGATGCTGGCGCAGGCGAAGAATCAGCGGAAGAAATTGCTTACCAAGGACAGGAACAGAAATGGGGAACCGGTGTGAATCCTGAGTACGAGGTAGTCCGCATCGACAGGGATGGCGACGGTCTCTCGGATACATGGGAAAAGGTCAACGGACGCGATCCTTCGGATGGCAAGATGCTGTTCACATTTGATTGTGGTGGCTGGCAGACAGAAGGCTGGTCTGGCTCACAAGACCTCGGCAACATCGCAGGTGCTCAGGGTTACCTTGACTTCACACTTGGCAAGCAGGGATCGAGTTTACATCGACGCGGACTCAAACTTGCCGTCGAGAAAAACCGTGGCGAATTTACAATCCAGGCTCGTTCGGATCACGACATCGTCTTTCAGCTCGTTGCAACCTCCGAACACCACGAAGAGTCCGGCAAGATTGTGGGCGAGACCCCTCTGAAGAAGGGCAGCAAATGGACAACCGTCTCCATACCCTTGACTAGGCATGAAGCTTGGCAAGGTTTGATCACGGAACTTGAATTGAGACTCCGGGGTCCCGAGGGCACATTTGTCGAACTCGATTCCATCTCGATCCCATGAGTACGTGAGCAACCGTCTCGGATGACCTTTTTGAAGCTGTTATGGCCCGTCAGCCCCGGCTGGAAACCGTGACTTGGGCGGTCCATTTTGTCACACCCGACAAAAGGGTTTGTGACTCACATTTACGAAACACATTCTCTATGAATCAGGCTTCGACGTCGCAAACACGCTATTTAGGGGGCGAATTGACAGCCCAAAGGAATCTTTACAAAACGAGACAATCGCCTTCCCGAGGGCGGCCGACCAAGCTGTTTCGACAGATTCTCACTGGAAGGGCTGTTCAGATCCGAAATCGGGTACATAATTCTCAACCCTCGGTGAAGTGTCTGGGTAATCCTTGATCTGCTAGCCGGGCGCTGTTTTGGCTACTGACCGCGATTTTTTTTATTTCACCAACGGTCAAACCCTAACATTGCGGAACACAAATCAGATGTTATTGATGTCCTCAGGACGCATGATCGCTGTTTTACTTGCATCATTGATGTTTTCATCGATCCTCGATTCGACTGTATTCAGCCAATCGTCGAACCAGCTGGCAAAGCCGGTGCAGAATAGTTCTTCCCTAAGCGAGGGCGATTCTGTTGGTGTTTTCTATGTCACGAAAGTGGCTGGAGCTGATGATGATGGTGTTCTCCCGGGCGAACAACTGTGCTACCGCTGTCGTTACGGGTCCAGTCCGATGATCATGGTCTTTGTCCGACGAACAGGCGTTCGCGTGACTGAGTTGGTGAAGCGTATCGACACGGCCGTGTTTTCCAATAGGAAGCGACGACTCAAGGGCCTCGTAACCATGATGGGAGACAGCCCATCAGCAGTGAAAGCTGCGGCAGGGGAAGTCGCTGCGGCGGCAAAAGTCGAACACGTGCCGGTTGTAGTCGCCAAAGAGGTAAAAACAGGTCCCTTGAACTACAAATTGCCAGCCGATGCCGAGGTGACGGTCGTTGTTGCGAAAGACAGTCAGGTGGTGAAGACTCACACATTCACCTCGGAAAAGGTCGACATAGCCGCAGTCATGAGCGAAGTCGAAAAGATCCTCGAATAAACGTTGAATACTTTCGCTGACTTCTCTGCGAGTTTCTCTTTGAATCGGAAATCAGAACACGTTGGAAAGCCAACTTTTTCTCGGCTCCCTTTCGACAGTCCTCTCTCGTAAGCGGCCTTGGCTTGGCAGTGAGTTAGGGTGTCATTGAGGAAGGAGGAGGTGATGTACACACATCTCGCATCCCAACGTTGGGATGCTTTAGAATCCTGAGAACTCTGACATAGTTTTCGGCAAGAAAGCTGCGAGCGGTTGATTGCCGCCCAAACTTGGCTTCCGCCTGTGGCAACCAACAAACAAGGCCGAGCCGAATCGACGCGAGGTCGCAACTCACCATCACTAGCATGGCGATTACGCTGGATCTGGCGACCCAACCAAGACAGACTTGACCGTCGAAAATGTGATCAGGCGGGGCTCAGAACCCGCGTCCAGAGAGAAAATATCGATTAATTCAGTTCCAAAGAGAATCGCGGCATTGCAATCGCCCAACCGACAGGACAGGGTGTTCTTGCTACATTATCCCTGTTGAGTCGCTGACCCTTTAACCTCGCAACCCACCCCACGCAGCGAATGCACGAATCCATTTCGTATCGCTGGGCCAAGCAAGTCACCCGATATTGGTGGATCATCCTCACCATCTGGTTTCTGGGCGCCATCCTGATTCGCAGCATCGCTCCAGCATGGAACGATGTGGCCTATGACGGTGACTTTGAGTACTTGCCAACCAAGATGAGCAGTGTTGCAGGTGGACATCTGCTGGATGAGGCATTTCCTGATACCCGAAGTCGTAGCCAAATCGTGCTAGTGCTCGGACGCACCACGGGTGAATTAACAAAGCGTGACGAGATTGTCGGCCTCGATTTACTAAGGCGACTTTACCATCGACTTGGCGAGGTCAGTTGGCAACGTGCCATTGAATACGGGTACGTCGGGGGTCCGATTCAGGAGAACACCAAATCAGCGCAATGGATCAAACTGGCACGCGAAGCCTTTGACCACTCCATCGCAGTCGATGAATCGTTCTATGAACGGATCTCAAACCAAGTTCCACCAGATGCTCCTAAACTGCGCGAACCAAGAATGGCAATCGCCTACTGGGATCGTGGCAAATTGTTGGAAGCTTTAGAGGAACCAGAAGAGGATGTGGGCCGTGATTTCGAAGCAGCCTTGGTGTTTGTTCCCGACCTGCCAAAATTAGCTGTCCCCATTGCTGAACGCGACCTCACCGGCTGGACATCGCTTTTGGATATTCTGGGGTGGGATGACCAACTAATCGGCGCCAGTCTTAAACAGGAAGGCGCGCAACTTGCTGTGATGCAACTCTCCTCCGAGCTAGCAGCAACAGGTAATATTGAAACAGTAGAGATGGTCCACCAATTGCTGGACGATGTTCGCGACTACAGCATGCAATACACCGATTCGGGCCTACAACTGTTGATGACAGGATCAGCAGCGATTGGTGGTGAGACTTTGCTGGCTGCTCGAGATGCCATCCAGTACACCGAGTGGATCACGGTCGTGATGATTCTGCTCATTCTTGCCATCGTTTATCGAGCTCCATTGCTGGTCGCCGTACCCATGTTATCCATTGGCGTGGCTGTAGTTGTCTCGGCTTCACTAGTCACACTTTTGACTCAGAGCTCGCTCAATGGAACGCTTCCCGGACTGGACCTCCGCGTATTCACGACCAGTCGCATCTTTGTCGTTGTGATCCTCTTCGGTGCCGGAACTGACTACTGCCTATTCTTGATCGCACGTCTACGCGAGGAAGCAAGTAAAGTTCCTTGGGATCAGGCTTGCACCAATGCGCTTTCAGGAGTGATGGGTGCATTGATTGGCAGTGCCATGACCACCGTCGTCGGTTTAGGCATGCTCTGGATCGCAAGCTTTGGAAAATTCCATTACACCGGTCCGATCATCGCAATCTGCTTGCTTGTGGGTCTTCTGGTCTGCACCACTTTAACCCCTGCCTTACTAAGAGCGATTGGACCGAGGGTATTCTGGCCCACACCAATCAAAATCAATGACACTGGACCGCTAACGGTTTACGGGAAGACAAATGCACAGGGAAGATCCTCGACCGCAAACCTTTGGAATTGGATTGCCCTTACACTTACCAGGTACCCACTTACCACACTGATTTTTGGACTCGGGCTACTGCTGATCCCCAGTATTTACGGACTCAGAAATGAGCGTGACGTCACCTACAACCTGAGCGGTCAACTGAACCACTCCGCCCCAAGTCGACAGGGCCTGCGTCTCCTCGCACAACACTTCGACATCGGGAAGATCAACCCCGTCACCGTCTTGCTCGTTCAACCTGAAAACGTGGCGAGAAAAGAGCTCGAAAAACAAATCAAGACACTCGCGGAAAAGCTCTACACACTCGATGGTATCTCCACCGTCCGAACTGCGGATGATCCTCTGGGAGACTTCCCCCCAGACCGAGACATGAGTTTGCTGAATCGTGATGCCTGGCGGAGAAGGGCATTACAAAATCATCGTTTGGCTCAGCAGTACTTTTTTTCGCCGCTTCCTGCGATGGAAAATCGACTCGCCCGACTCGATATCACGATCGATGGTGATCCATTTGCAACGGACACTGCAAAGATCGTCACGGACATTGACAAATTCCTTCATCAATACGTGAAGGAACCAAACTCCGGATGGACCGGATCAAGGGTTGTTTTGACCGGTACCACCCCGTCCATCATCGACCTCAGAACCGTCACTCTGCGTGATAATCAAAGGATCAAGATTGCTGTCGTAGTGGCAGTATTTCTAGTGTTGCTGCTTGTCATACGCAAACTTGGGCTCTGTCTTTACCTGATCGCAACCGTATTAATCAGTTACTATGCAACCCTTGGTCTGACACTTATCTTTTTCAAAAATGTCTACGGTTCGGACTTTGTTGGTTTGGACTGGAAGCTTCCACTATTCCTGTTTGTCATCCTTGTGGCCGTTGGCCAAGACTACAACGTTTATCTGGTCACCAGAATTGTTGAAGAGCAAAAAAATCTTGGCTGGCTATCAGCATTACGACGTGCGATCATAAAAACAGGTGGAATCATCACTGCATGTGGACTCGTGATGGCTGCGACCTTCTTCAGCATGACCTCTTCATCATGGTTCCCTGCGGTTGCAAGCTGGTTTGGTTACTTGAACGAAACAAACGGCACGTCGCTGCGTGGCATCACTGAGCTTGGCTTTGCCCTCGGGCTGGGCGTCCTAATCGACACTTTCTACGTGCGTGCCATTCTGGTCCCAAGTTTTGTCGCAACCTTAGGCCGTTTTTCGAGGCGTGAACCCTCTACTGGCCCAGACACCAAGGCGGAACCAACCCACGAAACGTGAACCAAAGTCATGCTGACTTTCAATCACACCACGACGTCTCTTGCTGTGATTTCAAATCACGCTCGCGTATTCAATCGCCGACGCCCAAATCATCATCCAGAGAATCAAGAATCAGTTTCAATTCGCCTTCTTCGTGTATTTCAAATGCACGCCGAAATGCATCAAGCCTCTGAATGAACTGATTGACCTGCTCCGGTCTGTCCGAGCAGACTTCGGAAACCTGATCGGCCAGATCACGAATACTGGCGAAGAGAACAGGGTGCTCGCTTCGCAGCTTTTCCGCAGTCGCACTCAACTCGGCTACTGCAATCACGGCATCATCGAAATAACCGTAAGCTTCCTCCAACGAAAAATGCAAAGCAAGTTGATCTCGCAGACCACTTATGAGAATGATGAGTTCAGGCCAGTGATTCGCGGCCGTCTGTTGATGACGGGTGATCGGCGTGATCTGGTCCAACAGTTTTTTCAGATCCTGGTTATCATCCTTGATGTCTTTCAAGAATGCTGCATTGACTGCCAGCGTGCGTGCACCAGTTTGACTCTGCGACGCCGCACCACCTTGTGAAGATATCCCCAACTGTTTCATATCGACCTCCTCAATTGCGTCAACTTCATTTTAATCAAGGTCCGGGTCGCATGCGATATTTTTCTTCACGCGTTCAAAATCGTAAATGGCATGACATTTGAAATCTTTTTTTCCCCTAATTGCACTGCCAGCAAGCGATCGACGCCCAAAGCTACACCCGCACATTGAGGAAGACCCGCTCGCATTGCCTCAAGTAATGGCACCTTCAGGGGCAATGTGCGGCGTCCCGATTTCTGGCGTTTCTCATTACAAGCGCGAAAACGTGCCAGCAATAAATCAGGATCACGCAATTCGTCGTAACCATTTGCCAACTCAACACCGGCGACAAAAAGTTCAAAACGTGCCGCGCATTGTTTGTCCTTCTTTGAAGCCTTTGCCAAGGCAGCCTGACTAAGTGGATAGTCACGCACAATCAATGGAGTATCGTGTCCGAGTTTTGGTTGAATCACATGACTCAGAATCAAATCTAAAACATCATCACGATCTTCTGCGATCGCCATCGCCAGAGAGGAATCAATCCCTTTTGCATACTCGACGAGAGTCAGAAGTGGCACATCGATGGGATCAAATCCGCAATGCTCGTGAAACAACTTCCGATACGATTCAACTTCAAAACGACGGGTCTTCAGAATATCACACGCCAACGCACCCAGAATTTCAATCCCCTGTTCTACATCGGCTCCCAGTTCATACCATTCAAGCATGGTGAACTCCAGATTATGTTGGTCTCCTTGCTCCCCAGCACGAAAGACGGGCCCAAGACTGTAAATAGAAGGTGCCCCAGCTGCTAACATGCGTTTCATGGCAGCCTCAGGGGAGGTTTGCAAAAAATAGAATTCTTGCCCCTTGCTTGAGCTCAACTGAAATTCACTCGCATCAACACGCAAGGGATCAATATACGGATCAATCACACAATCCGTGGATAAACAGGGTGGTTGGACCTCAAAAAAACCTCGCTGGTCAAAGAACATGCGAAGCTTCCTGAGTAATTCCGATCGCTCACGGAGTCGCTGAAGATTGGGCAGATCACAGTCTTTCATCGTGTAACATGGCGGCTGAAGGATTTGGTGGCTTGCGTCAAGTCCGGCGAACAGGCAAGATCGCATTCATGGAACTAACTTACCCGCACAGCATTTGATCGACCATCGTCTTCATGAGCAGCGATTCTCCGGCTAACCGATACGCAAGACAAATTCAATTCGCACCCATCGGGTCTGAGGGGCACGAAGGCATTACCGGTTCGCGCGTCGCTATCTTGGGTGCTGGCGCTCTGGGAACCGTAGCTGCTGAAATACTTGCCCGCGCTGGTGTTGGCAAACTTATCATCATCGACCGAGATGTTGTTGAATGGACCAATCTGCAACGACAAGCATTGTACATTGAACAGGATGCGATCGACGGGCGTTCCAAAGCTGATGCCAGTTGTGATCGCCTCAGAGCCATCAATAGCAATATCGAATTGCACCCTGTGGTCGCAGATGTTTCATCAGGGAACATCTGTGACATTCTTAATGACGTCGATTTGGTGATCGATGCCGCTGATAATTTTCTAATTCGCTTCCTACTCAATGACTGGTCTCTGAAAACCGAAACTCCTTGGGTGCATGGTGGTTGTGTGGGCGCGGTGGGACAAGTTCGACTATTCACGGGAGCGGGGCGGCCTTGTTTTCGTTGCCTCGTCCCAGAGCCTCCACCTGCCTCAGCAGTCGACACCTGCGATACTGCTGGGGTAATTGGATCCGCAACCCACACAGTGGCAAGCTTGCAAAGCACAGAAGCGATCAAGTGGTTGTCTGGAAATCGCCAAAACGTTCATACGTCACTGCTGTCCATCGATTTGTGGAGTAATCGCTTCCGTGAACTTACTATCTCGCCATCCTTGAGCGATTCCTGTCCCGCCTGCGGGAATAACGAATTTCAGTTTTTAGAAGGTGATCGAATAGTCCAGTCCGAAGCTGCTGCCACCCTATGTGGACGTGATGCTGTTCAGATCGCTGGAAGCCGCGATGCGGAAATCGACCTGACACTAATGGCGGAACGCTGGAAAAATGTTGGTCGCGTACAGGCCAACCCGTTCTTTGTACGTCTGTTCCCGAACGATACCCACAGTTTAACCCTCTTCCGGGATGGCCGCGTTGTAATCACAGGCACATCAGAAATCAGTGTCGCAAGAACCCTGTACGACCGTTTTGTGGGAGGATGATGTGGGGACGCGAACACATTTGAATCAACTGCCTCACGGTAGTCGATAGTAAGAGAGAGGGTGACTGTCCTCTGCTTTGCTGGAAGGGAAGATAGAGAAATGGTCGTTTTCCATTCCTTCCTATTGATCCTGTGATTTCCCCAATTCAACCATCAAATCGTTTCCTTAAGACTCAGTGACAGTGCCATGACGAAACCTGAAAACGCTCTTGGAAGAAGACAGCTTCTCACCTACGCCGCCTTCGGTAGTGCTGCCTTGGCAACCACGGGAACAGGCAAAACCACGATGGCTGCTGATCCCAACTCAGCACGTCGAAAGTACAAGATGAAAAAGTCCATTAACTTGTGGGCTTTCCCGTACCCGGACAAGATGAGTCTGCGCCAATGCCTCGAATTAGCCAAAGATGCCGGATTCGATGGTATCGAACTGAACTATGATCTCGACAGTGAACTATCCCCAAAGTCGGGGACAAAAGAGTTTGTTCAGATTCGGCAGATGGCCGAGAAAATAGGAATCGAGATCAGCGGCCTCTGCTCCTTCCTGTTCTGGCCGTATCCTCTCACCAGCAATGATCCCGTAGAACGCGCCAAAGGCATGGAACTGGCAGCAAAAATGACGCAAGCTGCGCACGACCTTGGCACAGAAAACTTGCTTGTGGTTCCGGGGGCTGTTCACATGCCCTGGCGGGAAGATCATGATCCAACTCCCAATGATGTATGTGATCAAAGAGCCCGTGAAGCAATCGGCCAACTTCTGCCGCAAGCTGAAAAACTGAAAGTCCATCTCAACATGGAAAATATCTTCTTCAACGGGTACCTGATGTCACCCATGGAGATGGTGGACTTTGTTGATAGCTTTTCCAGCCAGTATGTTCAGGTACATTTCGACACCGGAAACATTATGGAATACCAATTTCCGGAGCACTGGATTCCGATTCTTGGCAAACGCATCAAGAATGTTCACTTGAAGGAATACACCAAGAAAGGCACCGATCATTCTTTGGAGGCTTTTCGCCCGCTGCTTGATGGAACCACCAACTGGCCTGCTGTGCTGGAGGCATTTGACGATATCGGGTATGACGGCTATCTCACCTTCGAGTACTTTCATCCCTACCAGCACTTTCCCGAGGCGCTGATCTATCAAACAGGTGATTCGCTCGATCGAATGCTTGGTACCAAACAGGTCACCGGCTAAGCGGTCCGCCATTTTGCATCTTGACGAAGCGTTGTGCTTTCATACACTTCCGAACCAAGAAGGTTGATCAGGAGTCGCCGAAGCAGGCCAAGATGGAATTTGAGGAAGAGGCAGTGGATAACCGGCAACGAATGGTAAGTGATGGATCGGTAGAAAATTCGCTCGACATTCTGCAGAAGAATTTTGGTCTCGCAAGTTTTCGCGCAGGGCAATCAGCTGTTATTGATCGGTTACTCAAAGGTAAAAACGTAGCGGCCGTTTTCCCAACAGGTGGAGGAAAAAGTCTTTGCTATCAGTTGCCCAGTCAAATGCTGACGGGCACGACTGTCGTGGTCTCACCCTTGATCGCCTTGATGAAGGATCAATGCGACGCTTTGGCTGCTCGAGGTATCAGTGCTGTTCGTCTTGATTCATCGATGCCTGCTCAGCAATTCACCACAGCCATGAAGGACATTCGTGAAGGGCGGACAAAGTTGTTGTACGTCGCACCGGAGCGATTCTTTAACGAACGTTTTCTCGCCATGGTGGGGTCCTTGCACGTTTCGCTATTTGCCGTGGATGAAGCGCACTGCATCAGTCAGTGGGGACACAACTTTCGCCCTGACTACTTGAAATTGGCTGAACTGGCGAAAGCGTTGTCCGCCGAACGCATTCTAGCCCTAACGGCCACAGCAACTCCCAGCGTGCTGAACGATATTCGCGAGGCATTTGGCATTGCCGAAGAGGACGCAATTCGCACCCGTTTCTTCCGTCCCAATTTACATCTCAAGAGTACGGTCATTGATGCTGACGAGCAGTACCCCACATTGCTGTCGCGTCTGCGGGAACGCCCTCGGGGATCAACACTGATCTACGTCACATTGCAACGAACTGCGGAAGAGATTGCCGAGCAATTAACCGAAGATGGCCTTGAGGCAACCGCTTACCATGCTGGGATGAAGCCAGAACAACGCGAACAAATACAGCACGACTTCATTACCTCCTCCGATGGCATCGTGGTTGCCACAATCGCGTTTGGGATGGGGATCGATAAGTCTGATATTCGATACGTGTACCACTTCAATCCAGCCAAATCACTTGAAGCATATGCACAGGAAATTGGCCGAGCAGGCCGTGACAATGACCAGGCGACTTGTGAAATCCTGTTGTCGGTTGACGATCGTACTGTGCTGGAAAACTTTGCTTATGGAGACACGCCGTCCAGGCATGGTGTCGGGCGTCTGGTTGACTTGATCAAAGACCAGCATGATCAGTTTCATATTTCCCACCACAAACTCTCCTATGAAACTGACATCCGAATTCTAGTGGTGCGAACACTACTGACTTATCTTGAACTGGCTGGGTACCTGAAAGCAACATCACCACGATACGATACATACAAAATCAAACCACTGGTCACATCGCGTGTCATACTGGATCACTATCAGGGTGAGGAACGTGAATTTTGTGCAGGGGTACTTTCCTCACTCACAAAAGGACGCACATGGTTCATGCTCAACACGGTTCTTGCTGCACAAAAATTAGGCGTCGATCGCCAACAGGTGATACGTGCTATCGACTACATGAGTGAACAGAACTGGCTTGAAGTGAAAGTATCGGATCTTGTTCATGGATATCGCATATTGAAGAGCATCGATGATGCAAAGACCCTCGCCGATGAACTTCATGGACGCCTGACGGCACGCGAAACGAGTGAAGTCGAGCGATTGGACGAATTTTTCAATCTTGCTTTGGCGACTTCGTGTCAACCGCAAAGCCTTTCCAGGCATTTTGGGGAATCGACTGAACCGTGTGGAGAATGCACTTACTGTCAGGGTGAAGGCCCCTGGACCATCCCAAAACAAAGTTTTCGGTCCATTGGATCTTCCGCTTTAAAACTACTCGACGAGGTATCAAGTGAGTATCCTGACCGCTTTGTCCACCCACGAGATCAGGCAAGATTCCTGTGTGGCCTCACCTCACCCGGGTTCACTCGCGCCCGCCTATCTCGACACCCTAGCTTTGGCATTTGCGACCGAATCCCATTTTCTGACGTGCTCGAGCAGGTCGTTCGCCAGTCCAATCGGTAAATTCCGGTTTTACGGCCGAAGCGGACTAAACCTCCAAACTTGACGCCTCAGAAATCAACCTGCTACGTTTTTGAAAAATCAGTCAGACGATCCTTTCACGAAATGGGTTCGTCGACTAAAACATGAGTCTACCTCTCGGGGGATTAGCTCAGTTGGGAGAGCGACGCGCTGGCAGCGCGTAGGTCATCGGTTCAAGTCCGTTATCCTCCACTCGAAAATTAAAAGCCGCCGATCAAATGCGATCAGCGGCTTTTTTCGTAGTTTTTCCCTCGGGTATGCTGCTACGCGAATGGGTCACTGCCATCGCAAGGCGTCGATACGCTATTGCTCGACGATCTCAATCTGGTGCCAGTAAGCTGCCTCGAACGACCAATCACTGGCTCGGTTCTCTAATTCGATATTGATTGTTGCCCCTGCGTGCTTCGTGATATCAACACTGAACCCCTGCCATTTTGAATCTTCGATCGATTCGTGGACAACTTCGTCGCCATCGATTCGAACAACCAGCGTCCAGTCTCCCTGAGGGTGATTATTGGCTGCGAACTGCAGTGCACTCTGTTTCCCGACAGGGACTTTCAAAGTGCGAAACAAAACGCAGGGAGTATCCTTGCTCTGCGGGTGCGTCAGCAGCACATTAATGCGTCCCAGCGAATTCTTGCGCAAACCTGGTTTCATGCCCGGTCCACCCCAATTTTTCACCTTCCATCCCGGAGCGAACTTCTCGACATCCACTGGCAGGCTACTCTTATCGGCTTTCGTGAGCTTGTCAGGTTTTGCAACGCGAGACCCGGGTGCTGGCTTTGAAGTGGCTGTCTTCCGGTATGGCATCTTGGCGTCTACCTCTTCGCGCCAGTCATGCAGCATTTTCTTCAACCGCTCTGCCACTTCCGGTTGTGACTTCGCTAAGTCTTGACGCTCCCCAATATCATTTTCGAGATCAAACAGCTGTACAGTTCCATTCTCGTAGTACTCAAGCAATTTGTATCGCCCGTCACGAATTGCACCACCAGGGCTCTGATAACCATGGTTGCTGTAGTGCGGAAAATGCCAGTAAATCGGTCCTCGGTCGTAGACTTGAGCCTTCAAGGCAGGGACAAAACTTCGACCGTCCATGTGTTGCTTGGGCAGTGCTGGCAGATTCAACATTTCAAGCAGGGTTGGATAGAAGTCTGTCCCCGTGACGATCGCTTGAGATCTGGAATTGGATTTGATTTGTCCTGGCCAATGCACGATCAGGGGAACTCGTATCCCACCTTCATAATTCCAACCTTTGGCACCCCGAAGTGGCAGATTCGAGCTCGCAAAACGCGCATTCAACATCTCACGAGAATGATTGATTCCACGATACTGGTTCGAGGCAGCCATACCTCCATTGTCGGAAGTGAAGATTATGATCGTGTTCTCTTCTAGGCCTAACTCCTTCAGCTTGGCACGAATTCGCCCCAGACTTTCATCCGTCGCCTCAACCATGCCAGCGAACTCGACGTTATCCTGTTTTTGCTTCACCCACCAAACACGCTCGTTTTGGTGAAGGGCTACGCTGTCAGCTTCTTCAAGAGACTTCAGTTTCTCACCCGAGAGCGGTAGTCCGTCCGGATTGGATTCCAAAATGTAATCGGGACCTTTCTGCGGTGGCATCGCTGCCAGCTTCTTTTGGTACTTCTGAACCAGATCCTTGCGTCCCTGAATGGGGTCGTGAACAGAAAAGTGCTCCAAATGTACAAAGAATGGTTTATTTTGATTTCGTTCAATGAAATCAATCGCTGCATCAGTCAACTTGTCCGTGTAATAATCACCCGGCTTGGAAGCCAGCGTTGTTTCATAGGCGGGTGAGAACGGATGATAATAGGAGCGCACCCAACCTGTGATGGCCTCATCGAATCCATAGGTTTTGGGGTCTTTGCTAAGGTGAGCCTTACCGTAGTTCGCTGTGGCATAACCGTGCTCATGCAATGTCTCTGCCAGAGTTTGTTCTGCATCAGGCAAAGCTGTCAGCTTTTCACCATGGTGCAGTTTTTCGTAGCTTCTCTCGGGACGTCCTCCTAGCCATTCCGTCAGGTTCGTACGGGCAGGATATTTCCCAGTCAAAATGCTTGCCCGACTTGGCGAGCAGACATGACATGTCGAGTATGCGTTTTCAAATAGAATGCCCTCTTTTGCAAGCTCATCGATACGTGGCGTCTCGTAGAACTGACTGCCATAGCACGCGACATCTCGCTGTCCAAGATCGTCCACAAGAAAGAAAACAACGTTGGGTGGGCGTTCTGCATGCACCTCTCCGCTGGCAACTACAGACAGCGTGAAGACCAGCATAAGTATCATCATTCGCAAATCGCAACTCATGGTTTATTTACCTTGGGAAGGTGAGTCTTCAATTCGGTGATTATAGGACTGTATTGGGAGCGTAAAGCCAAGTTCGTCCACTCATTGGGATCATTGTCGTGGTCGTACAACTCTTCGCCACCATCTCGATAGCGTATGTACCGCCAACGGGAAGTCTGGACAGCATGATTATTGAACCCAAAGGTCATCACGACAGGGTGATCCCAGGATTGACCAGGATTCTGCAACAGGCTTCGAAGACTGCGGCCATCGAGTCCGTCACGGCGCGATAAGCCACAGAGATCGATCAAGGTAGGATAGATATCAAGCAGGCTTACCGGACGATCGCATACCTGATCTCTCGCGACCTCAGCGGGGCCGTGGGAATTAGAGGGCCCAGCGGGGCCGTGGGAATTAGAGGGCCCAGCGATAAGCAGCGGAGTTCTTGTTGAAACATTCCACAATGCATGTTTTCTCCAATGCTCTTTCTCACCGAGATGCCAGCCATGGTCTCCCCACAGCACGATGATCGTGTTCTCGGCGTATTGACTGTTATCGAGGGCGTCCAGAACTCGCCCAATCTGCGCATCAACAAAACTGATCGTTGCCAAGTAAGCTTGCACAGCCGTGCGCCATTGCCCATTTGCACGAATATTCGCATGATCTCCACCGCGCACGGCAAAGTCTTTTTCGCCAGAAGGATCGTACACCTCACGGGCAAGCCGTCTTCCAAAACTTGGCACGTCTGACAAGTCGTCAGACACACTGGGAGGAAGCATGATAGTGTCGAGTGGATACAAATTGAAATACTTGCGGGGAACAATCCACGGCAAGTGAGGCTTGGTGAATCCGCAAGCCAGAAAGAAAGGTTCACGACGCGGCTTCTGGAATTCTGAGATCGCCCAACTCGCAACCTTGCCATCAAACATCTCATCATCACGCAGATCAACTTTTCCCCAAGGCGTCCACGCAGTCTCAGGTAAATCCATGTCACGCTGCGGATTTGCTTTCTTCCTGCTTCGTGTCGGAACGAAATATCCATCCCACGATTTCTGATCGTAAGCGGTTGTTCCATGAAATATTTTGCCACACCCACGAACGTCATAACCTGACGCACGAAAGCACTGCATCAAGGTGATCGCTTCCGGCATTTTATCCCGCATTTTCTCACCATTACCGTAAACACCTGAGTTAGCGGGCGCGACTCCTGTCAGCAAACTAATACGAGAGGGATTACACAACGGTGCTGCACAGTACGCATGTCGAAAAGAAACACCACGTTTGGCAAGACGATCCAAATTTGGCGTCCTCACTTGCGGGTTACGCCCCAGATGGCCAACCCAATCACGCAAATCATCCACCGCGATGAATAGCACATTGGGTGGTTCTTTCGCAGATACTGACCGGCAAAACCCACCAATCGCCCACCACATCATCAGAATTGGAACGATGATTTTCATTGAGCATCCATGGCGAAAGCAAATAAGAATCAAGGTGAAAGCAAACGTAATTCTACCTGAGCCGAACCACCATCCTCAAAACGATAACTTTCATAATCAGGAAACTGGGAGTCGGTTGGGACAGAGTCCTTCACAGGCTGCCTGGTGGCAGCAACGACCTGCTTCCCCTCGGACCACGTTTCGATCGTGATCCCCAATGGACAGTCGGCGACACGAACCGTCTTGGTTATCCCAGCCCCATTTTGGGTTCTCTCAAAACGTATCGTCGGCCAATGTTTCTGGAACCGTTGCGGGTTCTTACGTGATGGCAATTCCAACGGCAAACGAAACTCCATCCAATCCCAACTCGGTGGCATCGTATCTCGTACCGTCAATCTCTTCTCAGGAAGAGAATATTCCAAACCAGCTAAACCCTCAATGAAAAGGAGAATTTTACCAGCATTGAAATTGGAATACTGATCACCAAACAGTCTTACCGAACGAGTGTAAGCTTCTGGTGCGACCGGCACCTTCCACTCTGGATGAAAGTTGTATTTTTCCAAGTGCTGCAATGTGAGTCGCCAAGCAGGATCACTCAAGCCCTGTCGAAACATTCCATCCAGAGTGAAATACGCCGTATCCGGTGTAAATCCGAAGGAGTGGTCAACAGCGGTGTCAAATGTTTTCATTGCCAGACCGGACATCGCTCTGGGAAAAATCTCCCCCTGAAAACCATCATTTGAATCCAGCGCCCATGAATTCACTGTCTTCTGGGCGAATTCCCTCGGAAAATACTTTGAACGCAGATGCCACAAACCAGTCGTCATCAGCATTCCATTTTTGGGTCCTGAAAAGAAATGTCTGTGTCCGTTGGCTTCCCAACGTTGCTCAAAGTAGGTTTTCCGATCTTTGGAAGAATTACGAACCGACTGTTGCCAGTGTGCCACATCCTCCGGCGAACCCACCAAACGAGCCATTTCACTGAGCACTTCACTGACGGCAAAATGGTTCCCAAAGAATGAGGGAATACCGCCCCAGAAAACTTCTCGAAAGTATCCTTGGTAACAATCGCGAAGGAATCCAAGGTCACCCGTGTGCTGATAGATCTGCCACGCACCGAGCACGTGTTCTGAATGCTCAACACCGTACACACCCGAATGCCAGGTTGTACCTTTGTTGTCAGCAAATGCGACAATGCCGTTGGGTGACTTCCGAAAGTTCCCGCTCGCAAACAGGTTTTTCCACGTCAGGACGTTGCCATAGGCATAGTTCTTCTTATTGCCAGTCCATGCGCCAACTTTGATTTGGAAAGTCGCATCATAGCGATGCATACCAAGAAAATTATTTACCGCAGTCTGCGTGTGCGGTTCCATTTCCCAACCACGCTGCACATCGATGTAGTACATCAAATAAAGCGACCAGAGGTAATAATAAATTTCCTCGAACTTGCTCTCTGAACAACGGAACCACGGAATCTCCTGGTTGAGCTGACGGTTCATATTCCGTGTCTTTTCCGTCCTCCATTTGGCTGGATCATCCACCACTTCCCGGGCCCGTCTAACTGCCACCCCATAATCATCATGCATCGCCCAGACCAGCGCAACGCCCGCCTTATCACATGTGAGATCAAATGAGTATTGTTTTTCACCGTCAGGCCCATCACTGAATTGATGCACATCATCAAGTCGCTGGGAAGCGGTCAAAACCGTACTCATTCCCTCGTACATGATTGGCGCAGATGTCTCCGAACGATTCGTTTCCGGCTTGCATCTGGTTGTACCGCCCTCAGTAATATGAATGGCGTTTTGCGATGCGTCGAAATTGATCGACGCCGTGCTGGTCACACTGTTCCGACCAAAATAACTCTGCCCCGCAATGCGCAGTGTTACAGGTTTCGATGACGTGATCACAGAGCAGGCAACGTCATTACCGGCAATGAACTTCTCCTCATGCAACCGAATCCCATCAAGTTCATATTCACAGACCATTCGATCGGGTCGCCAGTACATACGATCTGGCACCGGGTGGCGATAAGTCTTGTCGCCGACGATGACAGTTCCGTACATCACCCGTGTGTCTTTATAAAACTCCCACCCCGAGAAATCGTTTCCAAGCCCGGTATCCTCGTGACCACTGCCGGTACTTTCAGCGAGGCCTACGCCGCGACTCCGAAGATCATGAAAGAAGGGGTGAGTAAGACCAAGCGTCTCATGCTCACGAAGATTCCAGCTGGCATGGAAGCCACCGACATAGTAGGTCAGATTTCCAGCGAGGAAACCGTGTTTCTTACCCTGTATTTCCTGCTGCAACCGCTCGCAATAATCAACGGCTTTCGGTTCAGCAGCAAACGCTTCCGTCATCGTGGTCGCCACCAACAACGGACAGATGAAAGCTGACGCACGAGCAAAGAAAAGCTTCGTGATACTGAAAAACAAATTCAACCTTCCACGATTTTAGGCCAGAACTGGAAAAGGTATCAGGCGATGATGTCGTGGATGGGTTCCACGTCTTCGACGCCGACCAGTTTTTGGTCCAAACCGCTATAGAAGAACGAAAGACGATTAGGATCCAATCCCATCTGATGAAGTACTGTGGCATGCATATTCTTGACATGCAGGGGGTTCTCCACAGCACGTGAACCCAACTCATCGGTGGTACCATAACTCATCCCGCCCTTGATACCGCCTCCAGCCATCCACATCGTGAAGCCATAGGAATTGTGATCACGTCCGGTACCCTTGGCATATTCAGCAGTGGGCTGTCGACCAAACTCTCCACCCCAAACCACGAGTGTTTCATCCAACATGCCTCGCTGTTTCAGATCAGCCAGAAGTGCCGCAATGGGAAGATCCGTATTCCCTGCATGTTTATTGTGATTCACTTCCAAGTCGCCGTGTGCATCCCAGTTGGCATCATTGTGTGAGCCGCCGCTGTACAGCTGAATGAAACGGACGCCACGTTGCACAAGCCGCCTGGCCATCAGACACCGCGTACCAAAGTCACGTGTCCGGTCATTGTTGATCCCATACATTTCCAAGGTTGCCGCATCTTCAGTCGCCAGATCTACTGCTTCGGGTGCCGTGCTCTGCATCTTGTAGGCCAATTCATAACTGGCAATGCGAGAAGCCAAATCACTATTGCCCTGACGTTGCGTCAGATGTTGCGAGTTTGCATCCTGAATCGAATCGAGTAGACGTCGTTGGACCTCCACGCTCATGTCATCTGGTCTGGCCAAGTCGAGGATTGGTGCACCCTTACTTCGGAAAACAGTTCCTTGGTAGGTCGCCGGCATATAGCCACTGCTCCAATTTTTTGCCCCGCTGATCGGACCTCCGGAAGGATCCAACATCACTACAAATCCTGGCAGATTCTCATTCACACTGCCCAATCCATAATTCACCCATGATCCCAAGGCAGGGCTTCCTGAGAGTACCTTCCCACTATTCATCATCAACATCGCGGAACCATGAATCGGTGAGTCCGCAGTCATGGAATGCAAAAAGGCAATGTCATCTACGTGCTTCGCAACATTAGGAAACAACGTACTGACAGACTTTCCGCATTCCCCGTATTTTTCAAATTCCCACCTCGGCTCAACGATTCGCCCGCCAGCCCGATGCCCACCACGTCCAAAGGTTTTGACATCGACGGTTTTTCCATCCATGCCTTTCATGGCTGGTTTCTCGTCAAAAGTATCGATGTGACTGGGTCCACCGTACATGAACAGGAAGATCACCGACTTGGCTTTGGGTGCGAAGTGAGGTGGCTTGGCTGCCAGCGGGTTGGCATAGGCAGCCTCATTTGCATTGACGGAAGTATCAAAGAAGCCGTCCTGAGACAGCATTGAGGTCATCGCAGCGGCACCAAATCCACCCCCTGTTTGCCAAAGAAATTCGCGACGTGTACGCCCACAAAAACTTCCGGTACGCTTTTTTTGGTTTGCCATGATTATTCTCGTGTGATATTTCAGCTAACAGGGAGAGCTTTGATTTTGGATGGTGAGCAGTCGCATGTTGATGTTCGCAACATGCCTAATCGACGAACAGAAATTCATTCCAGTTCATGACAGTAAGGCAATACAATTCGACTGCGCGTTGGCGCGGCAAATTATCAGTCGTCTGCAAAGTGGTAATCAACTTGCTGCCGTTGGCGACTTCAGTTTCCGTCGCGTCTCGTGACAACGCCTTGGCGATCACACGTTGCACCAATTCCTCATTCTCGAGATCCGCACCACCCACGGACTCGGTCAACCGTTTTGCTTGCTCATGGGCAAACTTGCTATTGAGCAAAGCGAGCGCCTGACCTGGTTGCAGGGTCACAAACCTGTCTTCACAGGTCAGGTCAGGATCGGGAAAATCAAAGGCCGTCAGAATAGGTGTCAGTAACGACCTTTTCACATGAATGTAAACCGACCGTCGATTTTTTTCCTGCTCGGAAGAATTGCCCCAACCAGCACCTGGACGTGACTGACCTGCCAAAACTTCACGCGACAGCGATGGGTAAAAGCTCGGTCCATAGGTCTGACGATTCAATGAACCGTTGATAGCAAGAATAGTGTCACGCACCTCTTCCGCGCTCAATCTCCGCGGATCAAAACGCCACAGCAGATCATTAGCCGGATCGGTTGCCAGACCAGCAGTCTGGCCAGCGGATGACATTTGATAAGCACGACTCGACATGATCAGGCGATGAAAATCTTTCAGCTTCCAATCGCCAGCAATCAACTGCTGAGCAAGCCAATCAAGGAGGGCAGGGTGCGTCGGTGGTACACCCAACTTTCCAAAGTTGTTGCTGCTTCGAACAATACCGCGTCCAAAGTGAAACTGCCAAACGCGATTAGCCATGACTCGGGCCGTCAACCGATTTTCATCGCTCGTAATCCAGTCTGCCAAAACCCGTCGGCGACCCGCAGTCTTCTCATTGCCAATAAAGGCCGAAGCATCCGGTGCAGGTGTCTCAAAAATGGCTGGGAAATCCGGTTCAACAGGATCTGCTGGAGAATGTGGATTGCCTCGAAACAGAACAAAGGTCTGGTCGGGCTTGGGTTTGCACTTTGCCAAACCCATCACCATCTCGCGTTGGGGCAGTGTCTTACCCTGCTGGACCGTATCGGCGAGTTGCTTTTGCAGGTCCTTGTACTTTGTCCAATCCTCTTCACTCAAGTTGTCTCTGAGTTTCTCTTTCAAGACACGATTTCGATCCCGCTTGGGTCCCTCGGTAGCCCGCTGATCCGGCGCCGACATTTTAACAATGCCCGACTGCTCGACATTCCTTATCTCTGTTTCCAGGCGACGCTTGGTTTCGTCATTGTCACGATATTTTTGATTCAGTTCTTCGGACGAGACATCAATCTGGTTATTGGAACGCTGATCACCCCGATGCCCCCAGCGTGTCACATCTCCCATCATGGCGAGGAAGCTGTAGTAGTCTTTTTGTGAAATGGGATCAATCTTGTGATCATGACACCGCGCACAATTCAAAGTCAAACCGAGCATTGCCTGCCCAGTCGTCATGATGATGTCGTCCATATCGTCAAACCGCGCCAGCAGAGGATCAGCGGGCTCATCATCCCAAATTCCCAGCCGGTAGTATCCCGTCGCAGTCAATGACTCCGTCGTCACCTCATCCAGCTCATCTCCAGCCAGTTGTTCGGTGAGGAATTGATCATATGGCTTATCGTCATTGAATGCCTTGATGACATAGTCGCGATATTTCCAAGCGTTCGGTTTGGCACCATCGCGCTCATAGGAATTTGTTTCAGCAAAGCGAACCAGATCCAACCAATGGCGTCCCCAACGTTCGCCGTAGTGTGGTGATTCAAGCAACTGATCAACCACTTTTTCAAAAGCTTTGGGGTCGGGATCATCCACAAACGTCTTCACCTGCTCTGCAGAGGGTGGCAATCCGGTCAAATCGAAATAGGCCCGACGAATCAGGGTCGCCCGGTCAGCTGCTGGATTGGGCTTCAAACCCATTTTCGATACGGCCGAGTAAATGAATTGATCAATCGGATGTTGGCCCCACTCGGCATTGTCTATCGCCGGTGGTTCAGGATTCTGCATCGGTTTGAATGCCCAGTGCTGCTGCCACTTCGCACCGTCTTGGATCCAACGCGTCAACAACTCTACTTCCTCAGGTGACAAACGATCGCCTTCTGGTGGCATCTGTTCGTCTTCCGCTTCAGATACAACTCGAGCAAGCAGAACACTTGCATCGACATCACCCGGGACGATCGCATGCTGCCCAGAATCAGCCTCAGCAAACGCTGCCTCCTGGCTTGTGAACCGCAGCCCGCCTTCAGCTTCATCAGGACCGTGACAGGCGAAACAGCGTTTCGCGAGAATGGGTTGGATTTGCTTGGCAAAATCAACCGACTGCTTCGTCTGGTCATCCTGCGCGAAACTCGGCCGACTCGTCACGCAGATCAGCCCAACCAACAGGGCCATGATCAATCGACGGGTCGAAAACATCTTTGAAAGCGAAGGCATCATGTAAATCTTGGAACGGAGGGATACTTGCTGTCGAAGGCGGGTAAAGCATGAATCGGTAACGCAGACTGGAGACCCAAAACGAATACTCCCGTCGATCACAAATTTGGACAGCTATCCTCATTGTGACTGGTCTACGATCGCCTGCCAATGAGAACCAGCGTACTTCCAATTGAGAATTATTCCGCCAAGTCATGAAGCTGGCGAAAACGTCATGTTAGTGCGAAAAATAGGCAGTTAACGAGCTCTGCGACAATATGCAACACTGCGGTTTACCCCAACCCACAATCCTTCTTTTTGAGAATCATCGTCTAGAATGAGCAGAAGACTATCGATCTCAACAGATCGGGGCTCTTTTCAGCCCCCTGACTCTGCCCATCTCCCTGTCTATCCCCGAAGCCCCCCAGACCATGGTCAATAGTAAGCAGGACAGGAAATTTCACATCAAGTCACGCGGCAACCAGCACCGTCCCCACGTACTTTTGATCGTCGAGACTGCTATGTCGTTTGGACGCGGCGTGCTGGAGGGCATCAGCCAATATCTGGTAGAAAATCCACCGTGGTCAGTCCAGCTCGATCTGCGAGAGTTGCTCGTGACACCGCCGGCCTGGCTCAAAACGTGGGATGGGGATGGGATCATCACAAGATCAACCACTCCCGAGATGGCCGACCTCATCGCAAAATCTGGAATCCCAACAGTAAATCTAACCGATATTTATGGTGATCAGGGACTTCCCTCGATCTGGAACGATCACGAAGCAATTGGGCAGGTCGCAGCCGAACATCTTCTTCAACGTGGACTGAAACGATTTGCCTTCTGCGGATTTACAAACCACCAATGGTCCGAAGCCAGATATCGCGGATTTCAACATCAGCTGCGTCAACACGATGCTGATATTCAGTTCCACAGTTCCGACTGGGCACAAGCCCGACGCACTGGCTGGGAAGCACAACAAGCCAAAATGGTCCAGTGGTTATTAGAACTGCCCAAACCTATCGGCGTGCTGGCATGTAACGACTTTCGAGGACAGCATGTTCTCGAAGCCTGCCGTGTGGCACAAATTTCTGTGCCCGATCAGGTTGCCGTTATCGGCGTAGATAATGACCAAGTCATCTGCGACTTTTGCCAACCCCCACTGTCGAGTGTAATTCCTGCCGCTGACCGAATCGGCTACGAAGCCGCCCGCATGCTGGATCAGCTGATGCGAAACGAAGAACCGGCCGAACGAAATGTCAAAATTGCCCCACTGGGCATCGCCGCAAGACATTCAACCGACGTGATGGCGATTGATGATGCCGACGTCGTCTCTGCTCTGAAAATCATTCGTGAACGAGCCTGCGATGGTCTTTCAGTCACTGAGATTCTGGAAGAAGTCACCATTGCCCGCAGCTCACTTGAGCGACGATTCAGACAATTTATCGGGCGTTCACCGCAAGCTGAAATACGAAACGCCCAAATGAAAAGGGCGCAACAACTGCTACGCGAAACCAAATTGCCCCTGTCACAGGTCGCAAGCTTGACTGGATTCAAACACGCCGAATATTTCAGCGTGGTGTTTAAACGCGAAATCGGACAAACACCGGGCCAATATCGGTCCCATCTTCCATGAACAGATCACGCGTTTGCGTCACAACTGTGGTCAGATCTGCCAGTCGAATGCCCCTTTGACGTGTACCTTCGGTTCGAAACGATGCCGGCACCCCAAATCCAGCGGGAACAAGGTCCAGCTGAGGCTATGTCCAGCGGAGGATATTCATCGCCGTCAAAATGGGCGAAAAGAAAGTGGTTGCCAGGGAACGCATGACCGAAGACCACAACGCTCACTCATCCTTCAGGCTCAGAAGCTACTCGCCTTCGGCCTGAACGACAGCAACCATCTTGGATCGACGTAGAGGTGGAATGCTAGCAACCACACCTTTTGCTGTTCACTTTCTTTTGCTGTTCACTGCAGGGGACGATGTCTCTATACATGGTCGACCGATGGTGTGAATCATGTCTCGGCCTCTGGATACTGCTGGAATGAAAAAACTGACCCCCTGGCTAGCAGGATTATTTGTACTAACGCTTCGACTAACCTGCCGATTTCGCTACAACAATGATCCCCGACAATTACTGAATCGTGACGGCATCAATCATTTGGTCGCGGGCTACCACGCAGTACAGATTGCAGGTGTTTTGGGAGCAGAACCGGGCGTTGGGACAATGGTTTCACGATCCAAGGATGGTGAACTGGTCGTTCCTGGTTTGAAATTAATCGGTCATGTGCCTTTGAGAGGCAGCAGCGGGACCTCGGAGAAGGGTGGCTTGGCGGCTCTGCAGATATTGGTTGAGTATGTGCGCGGTGGGAAACCGGTGATGCTTACCGTCGATGGTCCACGCGGACCGCGAGGGAAGGCTCACAAAGGCATCAGCCTGCTGGCTCGCAAAACGAAAACCCCAATTGTGGGTGTGCTGGCCATTCCCACACAACGATGGATTCTTTCCAAAACGTGGGACCGTTTACAGATTCCGAAGCCGTTTTGCACGATTGATTATTACTTCAGCGATTTGATCTACCCCCAGCGCGGCGAGTCGCTCAGTGGACTGACCCAACGCATCGAGATTGCTTTGGATGAGCTCGAAAAGAAGTATGATCCCGAAGAGGGATATCGCGAACGCCCCACGCGTCGATCTCGAAGACAAAGCGTTCCAGAGCAAAAGGCTGCCTGAGCGTCCCCTGTGGAGGCTTCGGGTTTCGATAAATACGTCGCCCGGAAAAGGGATACCAATCGAACGATACGATCAGTGAGTTGATATAGCAGTAACATGCTGAGTTCACCGTAACTTTCTCTTTGGCTGCCAAGTCTCTGGCTGCCAACTATGTTGTCTCGGATAAATCAGCCTTACTCACTTGCCTACCCGGCATCACAAAGGTTCGATCTTTGATATTATCCGCTTTATGAACGCCCAAGAACCAAACCCCGCCGCTCAAGCTGATTCCGCCACCACCATGCTTGAGTCAGCGATTGGGCAGATGAAATTCGCCCGACAATATTGCCTAGAGCTGCTGGATCACACACCAAATGAGTTATGGTTCGATATGCCAGCGGGGCTGCCAACAAACATTGCATGGCAAGTGGGGCATCTGACGGTTAGTCAGTACGGTCTCTTAATGTTTCGCATTCGGGGACGCAGCCCAGACGACCTGGAATTGATTCCAAGTCGATTTCGCAAGGCCTACAGCCGCAGCTCCAAACCCTCCTCGGACACATCTCGACAGCCATCGGCAAGCGAATTACGTGAGCGGATGGGACTGGTTTTCGAACGTTCCTTGGCGGAATTAGCAAAGGTCACTGTGGAAACACTGCTGGAACCGGTAGACATGCCGTATGCGGCTTACCCCAACAAGTTGGGGGCGATCCTGTTTTGCCCCATCCATGAACACACTCATATCGGTCAAATTGGATTATTGAGGCGTGCACTCGGGTTGGAGCCTGTTCGTTAGAGCATTTCGATAGAACGAGCTCCACAATCTGGGAAGCAAGCAGGCTCACGGCAGGCAGCTTCCTACAGCATGCATCCTCCGGCTAGAAAGCGATCCGCAAGTTGAATTCAAAATCAGAGAATTATTCCATCGAAACAATCAACGAATCGATCTACGATCACCCGAAATACTACGATTTGGTGTTTGGAGCTGATTGTGCAGCTGAAATCAGGTTCATTCTTGGCTGTGGTGATGAGTACATGCAGCGTCCACTCAAGCAGTTTTTCGAACCCGCCTGTGGCACAGGCCGTCTGTTGTACTCGCTGGCGAAGCGCGGCCATGAAGTAGCGGGTTTGGACCTGAACCCAAAAGCTGTCGACTTCTGCAATGCACGTTTCGAGCGTCACGGGATCGATGCCAAGGCGTTTGTCGCAGACATGTCGGACTTTCGCGTCCCTCACCGATATGACATTGCATTCAATACCATCAATAGCTTTCGGCACCTGCAAACTGAGAAGGCAGCTCGAGCACACCTCGCCTGCATGGGGCAAGCTATTCGCGTAGGCGGCCTTTATCTTTTAGGTGTCCACCTCACACCGACCGAAGTTGCTCCGAGCGAAACCGAGTCCTGGTCAGCCCGCAGAGGACACCTGTCCATCAACACTCACATGTGGACCAAAGAGAGAAAAAAGGGAAGCCGAATCGAAAGATTTGGGATCCAGTTCGACGTTCATAACCCGACTCGGAGTTTTCGCATCTTGGACGAACTGGTACTAAGAAGTTACCGGCCCAAGCAGATGGATCGCCTGATCACATCCTCAGGTTGCTGGGAAAGCATTGCCACCTACAACTTTTCCTACGAGCTGGATGACCCGATTGAGGTCGATGCAGCAACCGAAGATGTGGTCTATGTATTGCGGCGAACCCGAGCCTGACCCAAGTGTCCCTAGTCAGCGGGTGGCCGACCTGCGACCAACTGCCGCAAACCCAAAAGCGGCTACCGTTGCCAAGAGCCCAGTGACGCCTGATATGCCAGCAATTTGACCCCATCGCTGCTTTTCGTCAGCGATTCGCTTGTACGTAAACGGCACTCCAAGTTCGATTCCGTCGCCGACCATCTGCTCATATTCTCGGATCAGCTCGGCGGACGGCCTCTCAGCATAGTCTGCCCGAAGGTCAGCGACATGCTCGTCAGTGGTCTTCAAATTTGGGATCAAAACCCAACGAATACCACAAAATGCTGCCACAATGAAACCTGCAAGGGCGATCATCCCGAAGGCGGCAAACACGATGGAAACCCCGCCATCACGCTGCTTCTGCCTTGCAGATTTGCCCTCATCTGCCTTCTCAGCAAGTGGTAATTGCCGAAGGACTCCCAACTTTGGAATCGAAACTTCGGTTTGACATTCCGAACATAGGATGCTGTCGCCCGCCTGTGAGGGGGTGACTGGAAGAGGGTGTTGGCAATTTGTACAGGGCAAAAGATGCATAATAGATGAAGATTTGAAGGAGTCCCGACTAGACCGGGCGTTCTCGGTGACTAAAATTCGAGGCAGCAAAAGGCATCATCCGCCACATCAGCCCGAACGCTCCACAGCGATACGAGGCAATATAACAACGAACTGTTTTGTTCGTCCCCGTGACCGAATGACTCGAGTCACAAAACACGTGGTCAACTTTGCCAATTGTGGCCAGGAAGGTAAAGCCGAAAGGTTTGATTTGAAGCGAGTAGCACGGGGAGAATCTGTCGTTACGTCTGCATTTCAGCGATAGTTCGCGGGAATGCGCAAAGGCGTTCGAAAACACGGGTGATAACGGCTGCGGGTAATCCGTAGGCGGACGCATTCCGTTCTCGTCATCGGTTTGAGTTGATCCTTGACTTCGGGAGAGGGATGGTATCGAACAACTTGGATTGATCTGAAGCGACGTGTACTGGCAGACAGACCGTCAATCTCACAATCGATTTGAGGAGCAAGGGCACCCCAACCCTAAAGTTTTTCCATTTGTAGAGGGGGCAGGAACTTCAGGGACATCGAGTGCTAGAGTTGTGTGGTTCTCATTTCACCGACGCGCAACGTTCGTGGAACAAGAAGTTTTGATTTTCGACTATTCGATTGGGAAAACTTCCACCGCACAGGTCACTCGCTTTGAAATTCCGGTAAGCATCCTTGAAAATCGGATTATGAACGGCACAAGGCGTTCACCCGTAAGTACTCTAGTACAGAGCAACATCAAAATCTCACTACCTTTCGTTCCCGACCTGTTCCGCCCAATCACCGATTCGGGACGACAACCTGACTCACAGATAACCGATTCAGGGCCACTGGCCCACTAACCACCAACATCCGCTATTGGAAAACACGCGTTTTAACAAACGAAAAACTGCTGATCATTGACTTCAACTCCATGCCGAATTTTGCGTCTCCTGGGATAGGAAAACGTCAAGCGGCCATGACTCACAGCAAACACGATCAAAATCAGCTAGTTGCGTGACCTTTAGCTTCGCACCCCGACAACTACCGCTTCCGCGCGAGGAGTTCCTCCCTTGTTCGATACCTTAATTGATGAATTTGAAGCCGTCGCAGCACAGAGCACGGAGGCCATGACCAGTGGCTTCCGCAAGTTGCCTATCGACGACAACGAAGACAACAACGTCGCCGTGGCCATTGCAGAGCAGGCCGATGGTCAAGTGCAACTCGATAGCCCCGATGAGTTGCTTGCTGTTGATGAGAGCGAGTCATGGTCGGATGACCCGGTACGAATGTACCTGACGCAAATGGGTGAGATCCCTCTGCTGACACGCCGGCAGGAAATCGAATTGGCAAAACGAATCGAGGAAACTCGCCGCCGTTTCCGAACGAAGCTTCTGGAAAATCATTTCGTTCTTGTCGAAGCTTATAAAACCCTTAAGAAGGTTTACCGCAGCCAACTTCCGTTTGATCGCACCGTTCAAGTTTCGGTCACTGACCGTCTTGAGAAAGAACAGATCATTGGTCGCCTTCCACACAACCTTCGAACCTTGCAAACCCTGTTACGTCGCAACCGACATGACTGGAAGGTTTCACTCAGCAAGAGCGCATCACAGCGTCGACGTGCAGAAGCATGGCGGTCACTTGCCCGTCGTCGCCGTCGTGCCGTGCGACTGATCGAAGAGTTGGGCCTGCGAACACAGCGAATTGAAACTCGAATTGATCTGCTAGAGAAATTTTCAGTACGGCTTGGTGAAATCGATCGTGAAATTTCTGCTCAAAAACGCACCAAACATGGACGCGAAATCCGAGAAGAACTGTTGCATGAGCGACGTCAGATACTGACCGCCTGCCAAGAAACCCCTACCTCACTTCGCAACCGTGTAAAGATGCTGAACTCAGTTTACGCTGAGTACCAACAGGCGAAACGCGAACTGAGCGAAGGTAACCTGCGATTGGTCGTGTCGATTGCCAAGAAGTACAGAAACCGAGGACTCTCATTCCTCGATCTGATTCAGGAAGGCAATGCAGGACTGATGCGTGCGGTGGACAAGTTCGAGTACCGCCGTGGTTTCAAGTTTTGCACTTACGCTACCTGGTGGATTCGTCAGGCGATCACACGCGCTGTAGCTGATCAAAGCCGAACCATTCGTATTCCTGTGCACATGGTCGAAACCATGAGTCGCGTTAGGAATGTCGCTCGACAACTGCTTCAGGAACTGGGACGCGAACCGACCATCGAAGAGACTGCTCGTCGCGCTGACGTGACTGTCGAAGAAGCCCGTCGCGTTCTGACAATGAGCCGCTTTCCCATCTCTTTGGATCGCCCTGTCGGCAACAGTGAAGACAGCCAGTTTGGTGATCTCCTGCCGGACGGGACAGCCGAAAGCCCACAGATCGGGGCTACACAGGAAATGTTGCGTGACCGCATCAGCAACGTGTTGAAGTCTCTGTCTTATCGCGAACGGGAAATTATCAAACTGCGTTATGGCCTTGGTGACGGATACAGTTACACGCTCGAAGAGGTCGGACACATCTTCAAAGTGACTCGGGAGCGAATTCGACAGATTGAAGCCAAAGCTGTTCGCAAACTGCAACAGCCAAGTCGCAGCCAAGACCTTGTCGGTTTCCTGGACTAGGCTCGAACCTTGCTGTAAACCACAGCCCTCACCAGCTGATACTCGAAAGCGACACGGTAATTCACCGTGTCGCTTTTTTTATTCCAAGCAAAATTGCGGCAGATACCTAAATCACAACTCCTGTTGCAAGAGAGATGGCACCAGGCAGGCAACCGTGATCAGACTGAGCAGATCCAGTCACAGTTCATCGACTCCCATCGTCGGGTCGCCCATGCATGGATTGTTCGGGAAAACTGAAATTCGATCGACGACAAGTCGAATTAGCTGTCCAGCTTCACCACAAGGCATAGAGCATCAGCGACAATGATCTCCGTAACAAATGATCTCCGTAACAAATGATCGCGTTACGAAATGATCGAGGGAGGTGAACAAAGTTACCCATGCACGCCGCATCGTTGGAAACGTTGATGAGGTGGAGAGGTGCTTCTTCACGTCACGATCACAGTAACCTGATTATCAATGTACATTCCAGAATCGAGCAGCTCTTTCTACGTGAGCCACTGAAAAAGAGCGTTGAGATTGAAAGGTATCGGGACAGCCCAAGCAACCATGCCTCGGCGTCCCAAGCAAACCAAGGTGAAGGCCGGCTCATTTCACAAAAACCGAAGACATTGAAAATTTCAGCCTGCAAGTTACTTTCCGCAGTGACCAGTTGACTCACAGCGACCGCCACAACGCGATCATAACGTTGCCAAAGCACTTTGCTAACGATGGCCGCGGCTTCAGTGAAACCGCAGCGAGTCCAGGAAATCTGGACATGGCCACAACAAGCGAGACCTCATTGACTCAACTCGCAGACACAGTTGGGCACCAAGACATATTGGCTACGGATTGGCTCAAGTACGCTTTCCTGTCCCAAAATTAAACTGCACCCTCAACGGAAACCTGGGCTGTGAAGCGTACCTTTCCCAGAAATTCCATGACAACCACAAAATCGATCGCTCATGAGTTGGCAGAAAACTAGCTCTTCGGCTCGTCAAAACATGACCTTGGCACTGAAATTTCGCACTGCTGAAACGGCGCCGCGGTAAAAGAAACAGCGACTTGATCACGAACGAGTAACGATAAGTCTCACTCTGTTTCAGCCATATCACGAGCGTGGTAACTGCTGCGAACAAAAGGTCCGCTGGCAACTTTCCTGAAGCCCATCTGTTTGGCTATTTCCCCCAGTTCGTCGAACTCCTCTGGCGGTACAAAACGAACTACCGGCAAGTATTTCTCTCCAGGCTGTAGATACTGGCCAAGTGTGAGAAAGTCGACATCGTGTTCACGCAGATCAGACAAAGCCTCCAGCAATTCCCCTCGCTCTTCACCCAATCCCAACATCAAACCACTCTTGGTTTTAACTTCCGGATTGTAGGCCTTGACCTGCTTCATCATAGCAAGGGTCCACGAGTAGTCACTTTTGGGACCACGAACGCGGCGATAGAGGCGGGGCACCGTTTCCATGTTGTGATTGAAAACATCGGGGCGAGCTTCAACCACACGTTCCAGTGCTGGTTTGCAATGGACAAAGTCAGGCGTGAGCACCTCCGTCGTGGCGCCGGTCTTTTCACGAACAGCGATGACACAGCGATAGAAGTGATCGGCGCCGCCATCAGGCAAGTCATCTCGGGTGACGCTGGTAATCACGACGTGCTTGAGTCCGAGGCGATGAGCTGCCTCCGCCACACGTTCGGGCTCATCCGATTCCGGTAATTCAGGCGGTCGACCGCGGTGGACGGCGCAAAATCCACAGGGTCGCGTGCAAACGTTCCCCAGGATCATAAAAGTGGCAGTCTGCTGGCTGTAGCACTCCATTCGGTTGGGACACTTTGCGTTATCGCAAACTGTTTCCAACCGCAATTCATCCAGCAAACCCTGCGTCATATGATTTGCATTTCCCGAGGGGATTGGCCTTTTTAGCCAACGGGGAAGCCTGCCGGAGGCCGAAACCTCTGCACCATCAGGAATTTCAGGATCTGCCACTACAGGAAGTCGAAAGGCCATTCAGCAAAAAACCACGGTGAAAAGGACGAACCAAAGCTCAAGTCGCATCCTATTGTAGTGGGAAGTTCAGTCCCGACCATGGCTGAACCCCCACAATGCCCACCAACCAGCGTCAAAGACAGCAACGAAGCAGCCTCAGGGTGATTGGTGAGGAAAGAGCAGCGGCGAGCGAAAAAATCGACGTTCATCAACGATAAAGGTCGAAAATCTTCATTTGGAATCAGAGTCCGACTACGTTGAATGGCCCTCGCCGCTTACAATCCGCTGAGTTATGGGAAAGAAGAAAAACAAATCGAAAGCTTCCGGCGGGAAGAAGAAGGCAGGTGCCAAGAAAACCGAGCCAACAGTCACGATGGTTGCCGAGAACCGGAAAGCCCGCCACCGCTATGAAATCCTCGACTCAGTCGAGTGCGGAATGATGATGATGGGCAGCGAAGTCAAATCAATGCGTGATAATAAACTGTCGCTCGATGAGGCCTACATTCGCGTCAAAGGACAGGAACTGTGGCTGATCGGTGCTGACATCGCACATTACCGAAATGCCGGCATGTGGAATCATGACCCGAGACGACCGCGCAAGCTGCTGGTTCACGCACGGGAATTTGAGAAATTTGCCGGGCGGGCTCATGAGCGAAGCCTGACACTGGTTCCACTGCGTGTCTATTTCAACGAACGTGGAATTGCAAAGTGCGTGATGGGGCTGGTCAAGGGAAAGAAATTGCACGACAAACGTGAAACACTGAAAAAACGGGACACCGACCGCGGGCTACAACGAGCCATGAGGCGAAGATGACAGCACTTGTAAATATCAAAGATCTGAAAAAAAGCTTCACTCAGCCCGAAGGTGGCAGACTGCTCGTTCTGGACATATCTGATTTCCAGATTGCCAAAAGTGAACAGGTCGCGATGATTGGTCAAAGCGGGGGTGGTAAAACAACACTTTTACACCTGATTGCCGGCCTACTAACGCCTGATCAAGGATCAATACAAATTGATGGGATCGAAACCAATGGCCTCAGTGAAGAGGGTCGCGATCGCTTTCGCGCTGAAACCATTGGTTACGTCTTCCAAACTTTCAATCTTCTTCCTGCTTTCACCGCCATCGAGAATGTTCGCCTCGGTATGGCATTCGGTTCTGGAAAACACCAGCATGCACGAGCTGGTGAATTGCTCGCCCGTGTCGGACTACAAGACCGCTTTAATTATCGCCCCGGACAATTATCCGTAGGGCAACAGCAGCGAGTCGCGATTGCTCGCTCACTTGCAGGACGTCCCAAATTACTTCTGGCTGATGAGCCAACAGCTAATGTGGACCCCAGCAGTGCCGACAGTGTGTTGGAACTGATACGCGAAACGTGCCGTGAAGAAAAAGTTTCACTGCTAACGGTCACCCATGACATGCAAATCGCATCCCGTTTCGATCGGATTGAGAAGTTGGACGAAATCAACCAGGTAGACCACACCACCGCGTCATCATGAAGCTCGCACCGTGTTCATGAGTTCAAACTGTTCACCTAACCGGCATTGAAGCAAGCATTACACCATGTCTCTCATCCAAATCGCCTGGCGCAACTTTTGCCATCGAGCACTATCGAGCTTTTTGACGACGTTTTCTCTGGCACTGGGTGTCGGTCTGGTTGTGCTAGTTTTGTCCATCTATGGGGTGATCAGCGAGGCTTTCACTCGCAACGCTTCGGTTGGCTATAACCTTGTGGTCGGCCCCAAAGGTAGCCCTCTGCAACTCACCTTGAATAGCGTTTTCTATCTCAGCCAACCCATCGAAAACCTGCCTTACACGGAGTACATGGAGTTTCTGCCAAAAGACGAGCGTGCGTCCCTGGTGAGCCGATTTGGGGGCGATCCCAAACTTGCTGAGCGTGACGGAAAATATGCACCTTACGTGGCTGGTGGATTTGCCATCCCGCTGGCGCTTGGTGATTACTTCGGTGAATTCAGGGTCGTCGGAACAACGCCTGAGTTCTTTTCCAAACTGAAGCATGGACCTAATGTGGATGAAGATTTCACCTTCAGTCAAGGTCGAGCCTTAAGCGAATTTTCACCAGAGAACAGCTACTTTGAAGCCGTTCTCGGAGCACGAGTCGCGAAGGAAATGGATGTCGTGCTTGGTGAGAAGTTTTACCCGACCCACGGCGACCCATCTGGTCAAGGGCACGAAAAGGGCTTCACGATTGTGGGAATCATGGACCCGACCGGAACACCCAACGACCGTGCAGCGTTTGTCAATCTTGAAGGATTTTATCTGATGGAGGGACACGCCAAACCCATCGAGCGGGATCCGATAGAAGACGTGCTGGACGAGGCCGTTGATGCCGAAGAATCGAACGAAGAACAACCAGAAACTCAATCAGAAAGCGATTCCCCAACAGCCGCTTCTCCAACAGCCGGTGCCGCGGAGAGCAAGGGTGAACGTCTGGTTCAAACCGAGGCGAATATCAGCGAGGGTCAAAGAAGCGACAACGATGATCGCCTGCTTTCCATCCCGGAACGCGAAGTCACCTCGATCCTCATTCGTAATGGGAACATCATGTTCGCCCCTGGAATGCAAAACGCCATCAACGAAGGGATTCGTGCACAGGCTGCTGCACCTATCGGAGAGATCAACAAGCTTATGAACCTGATCGTTGGCCCTCTTCTCACTGCGTTGTTAGCGATCACGGGCATTACCTGCGCCGTCGCGGCCGTCGGAATCCTGGTTTCCATCTACAACTCGATGAACGATCGCCGTCGTGATATCGCGATCATGCGAGCTCTGGGTGCCCGACGCACAACGGTAACAAGCATTATCATTTTCGAGAGCTTTCAAGTGGCCTTGATAGGAACCATCGCTGGCTGGTTACTCGCCCATACCGCCATCGTTCTGTACTCTGGAAAAATCGAAGAACAGACAGGCGTCCAAGTCGGCTTCTTCACCACCAGTGATTATGAAATTCTCGTTTTGCCATTAGTCTCAGGCTTGGCTCTCATCGCCGCTCTGCTTCCAGCGTGTGCAGCTTATCGCACGGATGTTGGCTCCAATCTTTCAGCTTGATCCCTTACCGCCGAGCCATTGTTCCAGCTCATCATTGCGGATCGGTTGATCACAGGAAAAGTTTTCACAACGGTACAGAGTGGGTCCACCGTCAATGGAAACCCGTCCTCGATTGAGAGCAACGACAGGACCAGACTCAGGAGCCTTATCCACGACCCACGAAAATACTGCACGAGGTCGGTAGACCGCGAAAAACTCGGGCCGTATTCGAGCTAACTCTGTGTCGTCAGTTACGGCGAGTGCGAATTGCTGACTGCCATGATGAAAGTGATCCAGCACTGCGAGCAACGCTGCACAAGCAGCAGACTGTTTTTGCATCACCACCGATCCAGCAATCAAAGTACGCTCCACAATGGCTCGGAAGTCCTGTCGGTCACACAAGAGCGATAACTTCAACAAGCCACTCGCGGCCGACGCATTACCACTTACAAGACTGCCATCGTGCCAATCCTTGTTGCGTGCGATCAAAGCTTCAGCATCATCAGCAGTGTAGAAAAATCCGCCTGACTCACGATCCTCAAAGTGCTCAATCATGCTATCAGCAAGCTTGACCGCACGCTTGATCCATCGAGCACGTCCAGTGGCTTCAAACAAAGCAATGAAGGCTTCGATTGTGAAGGCATAGTCATCAACATAAGCATCCAATTGTGCCTCACCACCCCTGAACACATGCAACAGCCGCCCGTCATCACGGGTCATATGCTTCAGCAGAAAATCGGCTGCACCTTCGGCCGCAGTCAGATAGGTTGGCTCATTCAAGACAGCGCCGGCGACTGACAGAGCCTTGATCATCAAAGCGTTCCAAGCAGTAACCACCTTGTCATCGCGTCCAGGATGAACACGCTGATCCCGGACAACCATTAATTGCTCACGATAGCCGGCTAAGACTGCGGCGAGCTCACCCTCATCCACCGACATTTCCTCGGCCCAGGCCGAAATACTTTGTGGCAAATTGGGAATACTTTTCCCTTCAAAGTTGCCCTTCTCACTGATGTCATAAACGGTACAGAAGTCTGTTGCAGATTCCTTTCCCAGCACCTGCTCAACTTGCTCAGGATTCCATACGTAATACTTGCCCTCGACACCTTCGCTATCAGCATCCTCACTGCAGTGGAATCCCCCGGCAGAATCAATCAGCTCACGACATACATAATCAAGTGTCTCGCGGGCAACTTCCGCGTGTCGTGCATGTCCAGTGACTTGAAATGCTCGGACATAAATTTCCGCCAACAGCGCGTTGTCGTACAACATTTTCTCGAAGTGTGGGACAAGCCACTGCCCATCTACGCTGTACCGTGAAAAGCCGCCCCCAATATGATCACGAATACCACCAGCCGCCATCCGATCAAGTGTCAACTCGGCTGCGGCTATCCAAGATTGATTGTCAGAGGCTTGTCCCATTCGGAGCAAAAGGTTTAGATCTGTGGCATGTGGAAACTTAGGAGCGCCACCAAAACCGCCCCACTTGCGATCCAGAACCTCGAGCAAACGTCCACAAGCGGCCGAAACCAGTTCACTCTCCGCGACTTCCGAAGCGGATGTCGTATCCGACTGTCCCTCATCCCCATTGGCCAACTGCTGCAGAGCAGCCGTGATTTGATCTGAATGACCCAGCACCTCTTCACGGCGGTTCACCCACGCTTCTGAGAGTGACTCCAAAACCTGGGAAAATCCCGGCATCCCAAACTTTTGTGTCGGGGGCCAATAAGTCCCAGCGAAGAATGGCTGCTTTTGATGATCGAGAAAAACGCTCATCGGCCATCCCCCGCGACCAGTCATCACTTGGACTGCGTTCATATAAACCTGATCAATATCAGGTCGCTCTTCACGGTCAACTTTGATTGAAACAAAGTTCTGATTCAAGAGAGCAGCGATGGAGGCATCTTCGAAACTCTCATGCTCCATCACATGGCACCAATGGCAAGCCGCATAGCCCACCGAAAGAAAAATGGGTTTGTCTTCCCTTACCGCGAGCTCAAAAGCTTCTTCACCCCATGGATACCAATCGACCGGGTTGTTCTTGTGCTGCAATAGGTAGGGACTGAGTGAACTGGAGAGTCGATTCAATTTTCAAGCTTTCCACAAAGGATCAGATGTCCAGATTACGAACGTCCAATGCATGCTTTTCGATGAACTCACGCCGAGGTTCGACCTTGTCACCCATGAGTAACCGGAACATTTCGTCAGCAGCACCGGCATCAGTCAAATTGACTTTCAAGAGCGTACGATTCGCAGGATCCAGTGTGGTCTCGCGGAGCTCCTCCGCGTTCATCTCGCCCAATCCTTTGAAACGAGTGACTTGCAAGCCTTTCTCACCAGCAGCCCTGACCTCGGGAAGTAAATCTCGCAAGTCGTTCAGGGATCGACGAACATCTTCTCCTTCTCCTCGCACCAACTCGAACCTGGCAGTAGTCGACCCTGTTCGCTCTGCTGGAATCAAGTCATCTACGCTGAAGCCCAGCGGCATCAATTCCTTCAAACCACTGTTGATCGTTCGAACTTCATGCAGTTCCGTAAGATGGGCCATGGGTACAGGAGTCTCTGCGACTGACTCATCGGTCGCATCCTCTCCCGAAGCACTCACTGCTTCAACCGAAGTTACTGTACCTTCAGTTACTGTACCCTCGGCTTCGGTGCCTTCGGCGTTATCTACTACCTCCGGCAGCTCTCCTTCATCATCCTGTTCTGTGTCCAGCGTCAGCTTATTTTCATTGAGATAAATTTCGACTTCGTCTTGGCTGTGGAACCAATGCTCTTCATTAGCATGGGTAATCAGCAATGACGGCAACTTGTTAGTGGTGGGATCAAGACGCATGGCATGTGATCGCAAGCTGTAGCCATGCTGCTCGAGAGCCAAGATCGATTCTTCCATGGACGCCAATGTCGTACAAAGTGTCCGCATCAAATCGCCCTCAACACGCCGACCATCCTCTGCTTCAAAGATCGTGTCACTGAGACCGCGTTCCAGCAACTGCGACTTCATCTCACCATCAGATTGAATGTAGTAACGCTTCTTTCCCTGCTGAACACGGAACAACGGTGGTTGAGCGACATAAACATGACCGCGAGCAACCAACTCGTACATCTGACGATAGAAGAAGCAAAGCAGCAGCGTTCGAATGTGACTGCCATCAACATCCGCGTCAGTCATGATGACAATTTTTTCATATCGACGTTTCGTCAGGTCCTGATCAGCACCGATCCCGGTACCGATTGCCTGAATCATCGACTGGACTTCCTGATTCTCAAGTACCTTGGCTTCACGGCTCTTGTAAGCATTGATGATCTTACCTCGCAGTGGCAGAATCGCCTGGAAGTCCCGCATCCGCCCACCTTCAGCGGAACCACCGGCCGAATCACCCTCGACCAGGTAGAGTTCACACTCCTCGCGATTCTTGCTGATGCAGTCTCGCAATTTCCCTGGTAGTCCGCCGCCACCGAGAGCATCTTTACGTTTCCTCAACAAGTCTTTTGCTTTCCGGGCGGCCTCACGAGCTTCTGCTGCCAGAAGACCTTTTCGAACAATCGTCTGTGCAACCCTCGGATTCTCCTCAAAATACTTGCTCAATTGCTCCGAGACACCGCCGCTGATGATTCCATCGACCTCGCTGTTTCCCAGTTTGGTCTTGGTTTGACCCTCAAACTGCGGATGCGGAACTCGAACGCTGATAACAGCAGTGATACCCTCGCGAAAATCGTCACCACCCGGTGTGACACCTTTGAAAAGATTTTCTTTCTTACCGTAGTTGTTCAACGTCCTTGTCAAAGCACTTCTAAAACCAGAAACATGGGTTCCACCCTCAATGGTGTGAATGTTGTTCACATAAGACTGCACATTCTCGGTGAACTCAGTGCTGTACTGCATTGCAATGTCGTACTGCGTTCCTTCTTTTTCACCAGAAAGATGAATCACGTCACTGTGCAGGGTATCGCTTGCGCGATTGAGGTGTTCGACAAATTCGATCAAGCCACGCTCATACTGAAAGTCTCCCCCTTCTCCATTTCGTTCATCATGGAACTTGATATGGACACCACTGTTCAGGAAAGCGAGTTCCTGCAAGCGTTTGTAGAGGGTGTCAAAGTTGTACTTGGTGACGCTGAAAATTTTATTATCAGCCTTGAATGTCGTCTTGGTCCCCGTCTTCTTGGTCGCTCGGCCTTTGCGGACCGGTCCTGTAGGAACTCCTCGCTCATATTCCTGAGTCCATGTGAATCCATCACGACTGACTTCAGTCTCGGCCCACTGACTTAGAAAGTTCACCACGGTCACACCAACGCCGTGCAAACCACCTGATGTCTGGTAAGCACCTTTTTCGAATTTGCCACCAAACTTGAGGACGGTCATCACTCCTTCGAGCGTGCTGACCTCGCGATCGAGCTCCTCCGATAGTTGCTCATGCCTCGTGACAGGAATACCACGTCCGTCATCCTCAACCGTCACACTGCCATCGGTGTGCACGGTGACAGAGACCATCTTGGCGAAATCAGCCATCGCCTCATCGATGGAATTATCGACCACCTCATACACCAAATGGTGCAGTCCACGCGTGGCGGTATCACCGATATACATACCCGGCCTCTCACGCACGTGCTCGAGATCAGAAAGGTGCTGCAAGTCCGCATCGGTGTAATTCGAATTTGCGGCGGGAACGGTAGAAGCGGGAGTTTCGTCGGAAGGAGAACTCGACTCAGGAGCGTCGCTCATGAAGACCTGCAGAAAAGAGGTTGAATGAGGGTGTCCGCACACCGTCGTGCGAGGCTCAAATTCTAGCGTTTATCGCTGCATCCCGCGATTGGGGATCAGCCCAAACACCACTACAAAACATGGATAAAAACCGCTATTTATCGCTTTTCCAGATACTTCTGGTAAGCAGCCACCGCCAACTCATCACAACGCTCGTTCTCAAGATGCCCGGCATGACCTTTGACATGCTGGTAATGAACCGTGTGCTGCCCCATCAATGCGTCCAACTGTTGCCATAATTCGACATTTTTAACCGGTACAAGCTTGGAACCATCTTTGCGTTTCCAGCCCCTCTTTTTCCACCCAGCCATCCAACTACTCATCCCCTGAAGCACGTAACTGCTATCCGCGTAAAGGGTCACCTCACACGGCTCGTTCAAGGCTTGCAAACCTCGAATCACTGCCGTCAACTCCATCTTGTTATTGGTAGATTCTGGTTCTCCATCACTGCGTTCAAGTTCCTTTTCCGTCTTATTACAACGCAAAATGAAGGCCCACCCCCCCGGGCCTGGATTGCCACTGCAGGCACCATCGGTATAGAGACTGACTTGCTTCATGGAATGTGACTTCGTGATGATGAGTGGCTCTGTGACGGCAATCTTGGGCAACGCGTTGCAGCCATAAAATTGGGCTAGCGTCTGCGACCAGCCTGGCGTGCAACTTAATCCTTAGAGAACGATCAGAACACCGCCAACGTCTTGGCTCATCGATTCGTGGGGCCACCGCCAAGCATTCTCTCGCAGGGATTCCATTGGCCTGTATGATCACAAATCCGTACAATGCAGGAACTCACTCCCGGAGAATTCTGCAATGTCTCGAATTGCTTGCTCATGGATCGTCGCCCTCATCTGCTCGTTAGCAGCCAACCATTGTTGTGGGCAAATGGTGACGACATCTGTGCCGTACCAGACCAGTAGTAGCAGTTTTTTTGAAAACAACAGCATCAACTGGTCATTACGCGGCAAAAACTGGTTCGCAAATTCTGGCGGATCTCCGTTACCACCCTTCGGTGGAATGGCTGGTGGCACAGCTGTTGCCGGCGGACTCTGGGGTGGAATTGGATTTGCCGGTGGTGGTGTGCGTGGCCACCTGGGCTTCAATTTTTCTCAGGGAAGCACAAGATCTTTCAGCAGTACAACCCCCTCGTTGACCACCATGAATGGATATCCAGGAAGTATCTCTTCAGGTGTACTCCAGCCATTCGTGACTGGCATCACCCCAGTCGTTGGAAACTACGCCGCAGCCACGTCTCCGCTAGCCCAGTCTCAGCAGGCGTTGGCAGAAACCGGCCAGCAGCAAATGTCCAACCTCCGGCAGTCTCAAGCCAAGAGATATCAAGGCAAGCTTGCCCAGTATCTTCAGCGTGCGGAACAGGGCGAGGCTTCTGGGAACAAACGCATGGCGAGAGCAAATTATCGCCTCGCAATCTCGATTGCAGCCGAACCATTACGGAGTGAATTACAACAGCGCCTAGCGCGGATGATCAACCGGCCTGGCCAGCCCGCGAAAGTGGATAAAGACTAGCGTTAAGACTGCATTCACAATTTTCAGCATCGCAGCCACGACAAGCTAAATCCCATCATCACCAGTGTGCTGGATAATGGCTGCCAACTTCTGCAAACACAGGCAGCCAACGCATGACACGCAGCCACTGCCTTCGAATCCGACGTCCAGCAAAACGCTGAGACAGTTGACGCGTGCAGATAATCAGCTGAATCCGCAACTCTCCTGACACCGCTGAACCCGACAAGATGCCCGAAGGACACAAAACGCACTTTTTAGCCCGTGAGCATTACGATTTGTTGGGCAGAGATGCACTGAAAGTAACCAGCCCGCAGGGACGGTTCCGCGCCGATGCACGCCAGGTCAGCGGCAGGTGCCTTGAATCTGTGCGAGCTGCTGGGAAACATCTCTTCTACGAGTTTGAGGGTGACGCGATCGTTCACGTTCACCTGGGACGCTACGGGAAATTTCGTCAACGTGAAACACCACCCCCGAAACCTGTCGGACAAATCCGAATGAGGATGGTCGGATCGCATGCCAGTCTCGACCTCTCTGGCCCAACGACTTGTCGAGTAATTGACTCTGAGTTACGGCAGGAAGTGATGGAACGGCTTGGACCGGATCCGTTGGCAGGAGGCAAAAAGTCGGATGTTTGGAAAAACATCAGGAGAAGCGGGAAACCCATCGGCGCGTTGCTACTCGACCAATCAGTCGTTGCCGGAGTTGGCAACATCTTCCGAGCTGAAATTCTGTTTGAGGCGGGCCTTGACCCTCACATTGCGGGATCAGATCTCTCGCAGGATTCGTTCGACCTGCTGTGGAAGTCACTCAAGCGGATGATGATGGTCGGTTTGAGATACGGAAAAATCATCGCTGTAACGGCAGGGGAAGCTGGAATGCCGCTGGCGAAAATCCCTGAGAACCAACGATTCAGGGTCTATGGCCAAACGGAATGCCCCCAATGCAATCACCCGATCTCCACAGTCGAGGTCGCAGCGAGACGACTTTATCTTTGCAAGCATTGCCAGTCCTGCAGGTGCTAGGGCAGGGTGGAGTGGCTCCGAACAGGTCCATCCAACCACACCCGAAGCACTGCTGATGGGATGCGATTTCCAGACGGGGATTGTTGAATTCGCACAGACGCGCTAGCCTTGGTAACTCGAAAAACATCGAATTCGTCCTACCAAGTGTTTGAAGGCCTTTGATGTCCGCACTGTGTCTGCACTCATTCCTTGGGTCACTACCCTTACTCGCTTCCAGTGTTGACGGGGCCTCAATCACCCCATCTTCGCCATGGATCATGTTGCTCTTTGCAGCGATCATGCTCGCCACCTATGTCGGGGTAGCGATTGAACCGATGCACAAGACCGTCGCTGCGTTGTGCGGAGCGGTCGTTCTGATCGGCCTGTCACTCGCGCTCGGGTTATTCGAATACGAAAAGATCTACGAAATGCTTGAGGAGGACCTCAACATCTTTGGGGTCATCATCGGCACGGGTATTCTGGTGGATGTCATCGGGAAAAGTGGCTTATTTCATTTCCTGAGCATGTGGATCGTGCGTTTCACTGGTGGTAGAGCATCAACTCTGTTTCTAACTCTTTGCGGCGTCACGTTCCTGTTTGTGGCAGTCCTGACCATTGTTCCCGCCATGCTGATCCTCAGTTCGCTGGTCTTGGTGATCTGCCGGTCACTGAACTACAAGCCGGTGCCATTCCTCCTGAGCGTCGCGATCTGCGCTAACAGTGGCGCGATTGCGACCTTTGCCAGCGGCCTGCCCAACATCATGATTGGAACCGCCGCGGGGATCCCTTACTCTCAATTCATCCAAATCTCGCTTCCCTATGCTTTGATCAGTCTGATCATTGCAGTCGTCGGTCTGCGATTTTTCTTTCGCAAAGATCTACCTTGGAAACAAACTGCCGAAGAGCAGGCACTGCTACGCGAGCAAATAGAGACGTTCGATCCATGGGCGATGGTGGAAAATCGAAAGGTGCTATTACGTAGTGCAATCATCCTGATGGCAACCGTGTTGGGTTTTGTGTTTGCACAACAGTTAGGCGTCGGGATGGACTTCATCGCCATGGTTGGTGCAACAGCAGCTTTGCTGTTTGCTGGAAAAGGTGTGGAGGATGCAATCCAAAAAGTGAATTGGACTGTCATCATGTTCTTCATGGGTCTGTTCATCATCATTGGATGCGTAAAACAAACTGGCGCGTTGGCATGGGTTGCCCAGCAAGTGATCGCGTTGTCCGACAATGAAATGTCACTTCTGCTTCCCTTGTTGGGAATATTTTCTGCTGTGGCCAGCTCCATCGTCGATAATATTCCTGTGGCAGCGACCCTGATCCCAATTGTCCGTGACATCTCAGGTAACGGTGTTCCTGCCGAACCGCTGTGGTGGACTTTGATCATCTGCTGCAATCTTGGCGGCAATGGAACGCCCATCGGATCCATTTCATGTGTGATTGCAATCTACGCGCTGAAACGCGAAGCCAACGAGACAGTGGGCTGGGGCATGTTCCTAAAGCTGGGTGGCATGATCATGTTGTTTCAAGTGATCGGGGCCATCCTATATGTCGGCTTCGTGTATCACGAAGGCTGGATTCCAACTCTTACTGCCCACTGAAGTCTCGATTGAATTCGACCTCGAAAAAATACGCGAATCCCAAACAGAAGTCACACAGCAGTGTGACAAACAGACAGTGTCATTTCAGCGCACTCAGACGTTTATTATTGAGTTAAAATCAGATCGGTCACCATTTATCCTGCCTGATGCGGGAAAGTTGAAAGCGGAAAACATGAGCACAGGTTCAGAAGCTAATGAGCTGGATCGCGAGGTCGACGCGTCGATGCGGATGTTCGAAAAGGCACAAGTTGGGCCTGCAGCCTCGCTGACCCCGATCAAACCTTCACGTATTCTGGTCGTCCTGGACGGTTCATCACAAGATGACAACACACTCGCGTCCGCAACCTTTCTGAGAGAAAAATTCAATACAGAAACGCTAGTATTGGACGCGCGAGATGGCAAAACGGAACAGGACGAAGACCTCGCAGTCACACGTGCGACGGAAGTATCCGGAGCACGGCCAATTCAACGTCAGGATGGTGATTCCTACGACGCGATCCTCGCTGCACTCAAAGAACTTTCCGTCGACCTGCTGATCCTCCCCAGTCCCTTTGGTCGCTCATTCGAAAATATTGGCATAGATAGCGCCGGGACTGTCATGGACGTCATGTTGTCACGTTGCCCCACACCAATGATTGTGATGCGGCGGGACGACCAACAACTTCGCGATTGTGTTCAGCACATCGAAATGGTGGTTGGCAGTGAGTGCGAAGTCGAAGAGAGAGCAGCGGCGTGGAGTTTTGGTTTGGCGGCAGAATCAGCCAATGTCACCCTGAACCTTGTTCTAGAAAAAGAACAGTTCGAAAACATTCGCTCAATCATTGAAGTAATTCAACCTGAAGCTCAAATCGATGCCGAAAAATTCAGCGCCGCATTAACCAAAACCCATCATTCCCTCCATGGTGCAATGGCAAAGACAGCCACGACACTTGGCATGAACTACGCATTGCATCCAATCGCGGGCGAAGTCGCGCCACCAAACTCTCTGGACGAAACCAAAAAGCTGCTAATGGTGTTACCGTTGGAAGTCGACGATCGATTCGGGCAGGGTTTTGTTCAGGATCGCATCCGCAGAAGTCCCCACCCCGTTCTGATCGTCTCGGGACATGTCCCCAAAACCAGCTGAATAAATCTCCACCACGCACGACCGCCCGATCCCAATCGCCAGAATTCCCTGATGACCTCCTTCGCATTCGAACCGATTTACGGATCACTGCTGCTAACGATGGCAGTTGCGGCGGTTACCGTTGGAGTGATTCTTGCCGTTACCCCTCCAACCGAGAGCCCAACCCGACGACGGTGGCTGATCTCGCTTCGCCTGCTGGCAGCTTTCACCCTACTTCTTGCCGCCTTTCGGCCAGCACTCTTCCGCACGGACAACCAGTTAACGGAAGCTGCCTTGGTCATCGCTGTCGATACTTCTCGAAGCATGACACTGCCTGATGGCGACGGAAATTCACGTTGGGAAACACAAATAGAAATTTGGAAAAGTCTTGCTGGCAGCATTCTTGGATTAGACGGTGACTTGGATGTTCGGCTGCTGGCCTATGATTCCCAAACAAGAATCATCGCTGTTCCTGCTGTAGATTCACTTCAGTCAGAACTGCCCGCTGGTCAAGCAACTGACATCTCTGCAGCAGCGTTGGGTGCCATGCAAGCAGCTGAAGGCAAACCACTGGCAGGGATCGTCTTGGTCGGTGATGGTACCCAGACAGCTGATCAAAAGGGCACGGGAGCACAGCGAGTTGCCGAGACACTCAACTCACTTGGCGTTCCTTTATGGACGGTCCCGATCGGACCGGCCGGTGGCGCATCAGCCTCACGCGATGCTGCCATCGAATCACTGCCAGAAAGCTACCAGGTCTTTGCGGGTAACGAACTTGATGTCAAGTTTCAGCTGACCACGCGAGGGATGGCCGGCATCGATGTCCCAGTTCGACTGACTTGGATCGACTCGGATGGACAAACCACTGAAATCGCTAATCGACAAATCGTCCCAGCAAATGCAACCGATGTCGCCTCAGTCAACATCCCAATTCTGACTCCTCAACCGGGAACCTACCGGTTGAAGGCCGAAGCAGTGCCGATGGACAAAGAACTGGTCACGACGAACAACGCTCAAGTCGCGTTTGTAGAGGTACGTGCAGGGGGCGGACGGATCCTTTATCTGGAAGGAAATCCAAGGCTCGAGCAGACATTCTTGCGACGCTCATTGCGACGATTTCCGGACCTTGCTCTGGATTATCAATGGATTCCTAATGACACCGTTGGCCGTTGGCCAGTGGATCTGGATGGTGCTTTTGAACCAGGCCGCTATGACATCTACATCATCGGTGATTTACACGCCGATGCTCTGGGCAATGCACAGCTGCAGCAGCTTGCAGATAGCATCGGAAAAGGTGCTGGCCTGATAACACTTGGTGGCTCTTTCGCCTATAGCGGCGGTGGTTATGCTGACTCACCTTTGACTGGCGTGATACCTGTCCGCATGGATTCTAGTCGCGCTCGTTCCCCGGGTGGCATCAGTAACCCAGCTGCTGGCAGCCAAATCGATACCCAACTCACACCCAAACTTTCGCGTTCTCATCCCATCACTGATTTTGGGGGTGAATCACCCTCGAAGATTTGGAACGAGTTACCTTACTTGCTTGGAGCGAACCGATTTTTAGGGCCTAAAGTTGCCCCCGGCATTCAGGTGTTGCTGGAATCAAAGATGGGTGATCCGTTGATGATCATCGGAGAGTATGGCAGCGGACGAGTAGCATCACTTGCATTTGACTCAACCTGGCGATGGTGGAGGTATGGTCGCGACGAAGTACACCGCCGCTTTTGGCGACAATTGGTTTTATGGTTGCTTTCACGCGAAAACAATGCTGACAGTCGAGTCGTGATCAGCATGGATGCACGCAGATTCGCAACAGATAAGCCACCTGAATTTCGTGCTGAAGTGCAAGCGATAGACGAACAGGATGATCGCACTCCGCTGATTGCGGAGATCGTAGATTCCAATGGTGATATAACATCACTGAACATCAATACCGAAAGCAGCAGTTCACAATCGAGCCGCATGACTCAAGCGATCCGCGGTCGCATTCCTGAACTTGAGGTTGGCTTTTATCGGCTACGAGTGCGAGCGGAATCGCCCGACACCACCTTGCCACCGGAAGAACTGGCCTTTCAGGTGGTGGATGAAAGCCGAGAATTAGCTCAACCGCTCGCAGATCCAGTCTATTTAAGTCAGCTGGCGGATTTGACCGCCAACCACGGCGGTGCATCCTTTCTCCCGGAAAACATCGATGAACTGATCACAACCATCCAAGAACGTCGAAGCATGGCGGAAACCCCCGTGATTGAAAAGTTTCGGCTTGGAGACGGTCCTTTCACGGGTTGGCTGCTATTCGGCATCTTTGCCGGAGCCCTGTCAACCGAGTGGTTCCTGCGACGGCAATGGGGCTTGGCCTAAATTGGCCAGAATATCCAAAAGCAAATGAATCCCTACAGCGACCCGGATATTGGATTTTCAACTAAGACCATCAGAAACGGGCCGGTGCGTGTAATTCCCGCAACTCTTCGGCTGTCATTTTCTGAACCTCTCGATCATAGGTCATCAATCCGTTGACCTCACCCTCAACATCAGTGGTCTGCGTATAAACACCTGCCGCTACACCTCGGCGACGTAGTTTCATGAGTTCTTCAAACGACCGGCGGTAGCGTTCTCTGTAATCCTTCTTTGTCGCTGACAGATCTCCATATCCCCAATTTCGCATTTCCGAGTTCCATTGGTGACCAGGGACCACAAAGCCATGGCCACCAAACTCACCCACTACCTTCACGTAATCATTGAATCGTTGATCTTCGAACGGAAACATCGGCTCCGGATAATTATGCCGATCCACGACGTCACCAACGGGAAAGAAGTTCCCACCACTGGCAATGTTCACCAGACGAGTAACGTCAAGATTTTCCATCAACTGACCAATCCTAATCGTCTCGTGCTGACCCCATCGTTCGTTGAATGGGACCCACATCACAATTGAGGGATGATTTCGCAGGCTCCCCACCATCGACTTCAATTCTTTGATGAACTGCTCATGTCGCTCTGCAGACCATTCGTCTTCTACTGGATCTGGAGCCAACTTGCTCCAAAACGGTCTCCCACCAGTGCTTGGCATGTCTTGCCAAACCATCATCCCAATTCGATCACAATGAGCATAATAACGCCGCGATTCCACTTTGATGTGCTTTCGGATCATGTTAAATCCGGACTTCTTCAGGTAATCAACATCAAATCGCATTGCTGCATCACTGGGAGGTGTCAGTAAACCATCAGGCCACCAACCCTGATCTAACGGACCGTAATGGAATACCACTTTACCGTTCAAAGTCATGCGAATCTGCCCGCCTGGTCCCCGCACTGTTCCTATCTCCCGCATGGCTGCATAAGAATCGACGCGATCAATCAGTTCCTCGCCATCAAATAGCTCCATCGTGATTTCATAGAGACTCGGATTTCGTGGAGACCACAACTTTGCCTCGGGTATCCGCACACTCAAAGCGGCATCAGCAACACCAACCACACGGTCACCATCACGAACAGTGATCACGATGCGTTCGGCCTTCAGCGGCTCCCCCTCCAGTGTTGGCAGCACACGCAGGGTGCCTTCGGCAATCCTCGGCTTCATTTTCACCATACGGAAATGCCGCTCGGGAACGTCCTCCAACCAGACGGTTTGCCAAATCCCGGAAACGCGAGTGTAATAAATCCCTTTCGGATTCAGTGCTTGCTTTCCCAACGTCTGAGAAGGCGCAGTCTTATCAGTCACACTGACAGCCAAATCGTTATCACCCGGTTGTAATGCGTCTGTGATGTCAAACTTAAACGGATCGCTACTGCCTTTGTGTGATCCGATTTTTATCCCATTGAGATAAACTGTGCATTCATAATCGACCGCCTCAAAATGCAAATGAGTGCGATGCCCCTTGGGTGTCTGATGTTGGAACATCCGTCGATACCACAACGTCTCATCAGGCGCGAGCAGTCGCCGCACACCACTGAGTGCCGATTCCAAAGGAAAGGGCACAAGAATATCGCCCTGATAGACGTTTGGAATCTGATCGCTTTTGTGGACTCCATACTGCCACAAACCATTCAGATTCTTCCAGTTTTCTTCCCGCCGAAACTGGGGGCGTGGATACTCCTGCCATGCATTCTGGGGAGTTACCTGTTTGCCCCACCGAGTCAACATGGCCTCAGGAGACACCTTCCATTCGCCACTGGCGGCTGATGCCAGATTTAAAAGAATGAAGCAGCAACACAACCTCATGGCCTATCTTACCTTGTTAAAGCTCAAAACTTGACCCAGCAAACGCGTCATCACTCGCTTCCTGACATGCATGCATCACATGTCTTGGGTGCTTTCCTATACTAACTGCCGATGGAGATTCACTTCAAAGCAACGTTGACCTGAATAAGAGCAAGCCAACCATTGAAACAAATACGGTGAATCATCGGGAAGGGCTAACTGTGTGCACTGAGTGTTGTGTCCGTGGCTGCCCCCCGGTTGCGACGCAACTGTCCACAGGCAGCATCAATATCATCCCCCTTACGCTGCCGAAACTTTACATTCACGCCACCGGTTTCCAGCACCTGTCGGAATTCGGCAATGGATGCTTTGCTAGGAGTCACATACGGTAAACCCTCGACGGGATTATAAGGAATCACATTGAGCAGCACTGTGCGATGTCGCAATAACTTCGCGAGCTGGCGCCCATGATCTGTAGAATCGTTGACCCCACCAAGTAAAACATATTCAAAAGTCAAACGTCGCCCTGACTTGTCAAAATATCGATCAGCGGCATCCAGAACCTGGTCGATACCAATCTTCTGATTGACTGGAACAAGTTCATTTCTCAATTGGTCATTGGGGGCGTGCAGACTGACTGCCAAGTTGTAGGGCGTTCCATTATTGGCAAGCCGATCAATCGCAGGTGGCAAACCAACGGTACTGATCGTGATGCGTCTGGGACTGATGCCCAAGCCATCTGAACTGCGAGCTACATTCAATGCACCCAGCACCCGATCCAAATTGGCAAGTGGCTCACCCATGCCCATCATGACGATATGACTTAGCCGCTCGGTATCCTCAAGCCTTGCCTGCAGCAACAACATTTGCTCAAGGATTTCGCCGGTGGTGAGATTGCGATCTACACCATCAAGGCCGCTGGCACAAAAAACGCAGCCCATCGCACAACCGACCTGACTGCTCACACAAATGCTACGTCGCGTCCCATCTCGCAACAGCACACACTCAACTTCACCGCCATCGGGTAATCCCACCAACACCTTGTCCGTCCCATCCGTGGATTGAACGACCGCTGACGGGGTCGTCACCAAGACACGAAATGAGTCAGCCAACTGCGATCGCAACGCTTTGGGTAAGTCACTCATTTCCTGAAAATCAGAAACGCGACGTTGAAAGACCCAGTGGATAATCTGTTTGGCTCGGAACCCAGGTTGCCCGTGATCAATCAGCCACTGCTTGAGGTCCTCATGGCTGAGGTCCAGCAAATGTCTGCGTTGATCCACCGACGAGGTCGGTGAAGATGGATTTCCGGAATCAATAACAGGTAGATTCACAGTCAGTTGACACGTGTAAAAAGTATAGAAATGTTGGATTTTCAAGGGTCTGGACCCTTTACCCGGACCCACTCGCCGATCAGGTGACTCGGCAACAACCAACGGATGCTTTAATTTGTGTGTGAGTTCGTCACCGTTCCCTCTGCCGCTGAGTGTAACCTGCCCATGACAAATAACGAAATCAACACTGACCACGCCCTCGATCGATATCTGACCATCACCGCCATTCCGGGCCGAAGCGGCGATGAAGCGGCGGTGGCAGCCAAGATCGTCGAACTGCTTCGTGAAGCCGGAATCACCGATTCACAAATCGAATTTGATGGTGCTGAAACACGCACCCGACTCGATGGAAACTGCGGCAATTTGCTCGTTTCCCTACCCGGAAACGGGAATGGCCCCCGGACCCTGCTCTCCGCACACATGGATACCGTCCCGATCTGTGTTGGCAGCCAACCCGTGGTTGAGGGTGACGAGGTCCACAGTAGTGCTCCCACCGGCTTGGGCGCCGATGACAGGGCAGGCTGCGGTGCAATCCTCACAGCGATCATTGAACGACTAAAACAGGGCGATGAAAAATTCCCACCCGCAGTGGTCAGCTTCCTGATTCAGGAGGAAATCGGACTTGAGGGTGCCCGCAATCTGGACATTAATAAAGTCGGGCAGGTAGATCGCGCCTTCAATTTTGACGGTGGAACAGTCGAAAAGCTGACGATCGGTGCCATCGGTGGCGAGCGCATGAGTGTCAAAATCACTGGCATTCCAGCTCATGCCGGTGTTGCACCCCAAGAAGGTGCCAGCGCAATTGTGATGGCGTCTCGAGCCATCGCCGATCTGCACGCTCGAGGGTGGCTCGGAAAAGTACAGCAAGGAAATCAAACTGGAACGTCGAATGTTGGCGTCTTTCAGGGTGGTGAAGCAACCAATGTCATCACGCCTGAAGTCATTCTGCGTGCTGAAGCACGAAGCCATAGCGCTGAGATGAGAACTCGTATTGTCAGCGAGATCAGACAGGCATTTGAGCGTGCTGCTGCCGAAGTCACGAACCACGAAGGTGCTGCCGGATCAGTCGAATTTTCCTCAAACGTCGACTACGAATCATTTGTGCTTGCCGAGGATCATCCCTCCATAGCCGCAGCAAGCGATGCGGTTCGCATGGTAGGACGCCAACCCTTCCCGGAAATTTCAGATGGCGGACTCGATGCCAACTGGCTATTTCGACTCGGCATCGAAGCCGTCACACTCGGATGCGGACAACGCAATATTCATACAGCTGATGAAAGGCTAGTCATCGCTGATTATCTCGATGCCTGCAAAATTGCGACGTGGCTGATCACTGAAGGCGCAGGTCATGAAGGATGATGATGAGCTTTGCCTCTGCTTTCACGTCACCAAACGGAAAGTGATGCAGTATATCCGTGTCAATCAACCCACCGTGCCGAGCCAGTTGTCCGAGTGTTACGGAGCTGGCACTGGTTGTGGATGGTGCAGACCTTTCTTGAATCGCTTGATGGAACAACCGGACACGAATTCCGAACTACTGCCGGACTCAGATACGTATGCGACCAACCGACGGGCGTATCGCAAAAAGAAGAAGTGAACAAACAAGAACGATAAAAGAATACCCACGCTTACAACTGAACTTACGGTCGATTACCAAGCTAGTTGTGAAGGAAAAAACTCTGCAATCAAGTCCAAGTAAAACGGTTTCAACTTTTCAATGTCTGGCCGCTGATCACTTTTGGAATACAGATCATAAGGATTGAACTTGCGGACCCATTCAAAGAGTTGATGGTCACGTGCGTTGAAGAGATGCTGGTAAGCGTTTTCTCTATGCCCCGGATAGAACGAGTGATAACGAATCATATACTGGGCTTCAATTGGCAAATAGGATTTGGTCACGTGGTAAAGGTATTCATCGTGACCCCACGACATCATGACATTTTCCAATCCTGCATGGCGTTTATAAATTCCATACTCAGTTGAATAGACAGGATGCTCCCAATCGGGATTCAAACGAAAAAACTCGGGGTAAACGATGCTGGGTGAATAAGCACAACCCACTGGAAATGTATCACCCACGACTGCCCATTGAGGCTCACCAAACAAACACAATATCTTTCCCAGATCGTGAATCAAACCAGTCAGAATGAACCAGCGAGGGTGCCCATCGGCTCGAATCGCCTCCGCTGCCTGCAGCAAGTGTTCGATCTGCGACAATTCAGTATCGGGATCGCTATCATCAACCAAGGTGTTGAGAAACTCCAACGCTTCCCAAATCCCCATACTTTGACGTTTCAGCGACAAGAACTGTTTACGCTTTTGCTTCACAAACTCGAATGTTTGGTGCTGGTGATTCAAACGGTAAAAGGCTTTGACCGTAGGCCTTGCTTCTGCCTGATAGTTCCTGAACTCCAAAGCTGATTGCTCACCCTGTTCCGCACGTGGGTAACGTCGCTCAAGATCAGCTTCCCATTGATCGGGGTCAGACATGGGATTGTTGTCATCCACGATGATCCGCCTTCCTGCACCGAATAAAATCCCGGCTTTGTCACAGCAGCTATTCAGTTATCCGCACATACGAATGACACTTGCTGCTCAAACTCCTGCGACCTCCGCCGCCTTAAACACAACCTTGGCACGTTTAAAACCCAGCCGCTCATAGAGGCGTATAGCAGCCGTGTTATCGGTCGTCACCTCCAAGTGCATACGCTGCAAACCAGCCGCGCGAAACCCAGTGGCCGCCCGTTCCAGAAGAACGGAACCCAACCCAAGACTTCGGTGGCCAGGATCAATCCCCAAATTCTGGACAGCCCCCCAGCCCTCGAATTGCAAACCCTGAATCGTACCGATCGGCTGCATCGTCCCCGAATCAGAATCGCGATAACGGCACAACCAGGTCGCCTGAGGAACAAAACCGGCCCGTGAAGTAATCTCCCGCATCAATCTGAGACAACCATCACGTCGACCGAGGCAGGGAAATACGTTGGCATCCAACTCGCAGCGAAAGCTATGAAATTTGGCGGTTGCGTGATCCCGAATCAAATCCACTGAAAACGGGACCAAATCATAACCAGGTGGCACAGGAACGGATGCTGGCACGCCATGTCTCAGGTCGTACTCCATCCGGAAGCGTTTGAAATAAGTCAGTCCCATGCCATCCCACCAGAGCGTCATTGTCGTTCAATAGTCTAGCACACGGCTGGAATGCTCCTCGATTTACTTGCCATTCCCCCAACATTAGCTTCGCTTCCAATCCTCAAATCTGCCCCCAGCCCACCCCCCCGTTCCAAGCCACATGGCAGAAAATAGGCAGACAGAGATTTCAAGTTACCCATGGCACAAACTAGCCACCAAAGCACAAGCTCCGCCACAACGCAGAAAAACAGTACGACCGCTGCCGTTCTTGGGGCGTTTCGAGTGGATCAACGAACGGACAAAACATCCAGAATCGCTTGTTTTTGGATAGCCAAACAATTATATTTGGGTATCCTTAAAAATGAGATTATCGAGCTAAAATCAAGTCGCAAACGGACCCCTTCTTTGAAATCAACCCGAAAGCACGTCAATCCCGGCTATCAACTGCTGGTGGTCATCACCCCAGTCATGTTGCTACTTTGGCTAGCAGTGACAGCCGGCTGCAGTAGCTCCTCGGAGGGCCAGAACGACTCTCTGTCGGCTGGTGGCGCGAAGCCACAAATCGTCACAACCACGGGTATGGTGCGAGACATGGTGCAAACCCTGGTTGGCTCCGACGCAGAGGTGACAGCGATCATGGGTCCAGGGGTTGACCCACATCTGTATCAACCATCACGAGGCGACTCGATCAAGCTCTTGGAAGCAGATATCGTGATCTATAATGGACTTCATCTTGAAGGTCGTTTGGGTGAAGTACTGGAAGCACGTGCAGAGGCGAATAATGCCACCATCGCTGTAGCTGAAATGTTGGACGAAAGCGAGCTTCTGGATGCTGATGCGGGCCTTCACGATCCGCACATCTGGATGAACGTTGCACTTTGGAAAGATGCAGCAGTGAGCGTTGCGAGTGCCTTGGCGGACCGTATGCCGGAGCATGCAGATTCAATTTCTGCGAGAGCTGCAAATTTGGAACAGGAATTGGATCAACTCGACCAGTGGGGCGAAGCAACCATCGCTTCCATCCCTGAATCACAGCGCGTACTGGTAACCGCACATGATGCTTTTCAATATTTTGGTCAGAGATATGGTGTAGAGGTTCACGGAGTGCAGGGTGTTTCAACTATCAGCGATGCAGCGATCAGCGATGTGAATCGTCTGGTTGATTTGATTGTTGAACGCAAAGTGCCAGCGGTGTTTTTTGAGTCAAGTGTTTCACCAAGACAAGTCAAAGCAATTGTGGAAGGTGCCCAGCAACGCGGTCTCGCAGTCTCAAGCGATTCGACGCTGCTTAGCGATAGCATGGGTGCCGATGGAACTCCTGAGGGCACGTATGTCGGCATGATGCGACACAATTTCGGAACAATCGCAATCGCTTTGGGTGGTCAAGTGGTAGAGCCGGGTGCTACCGTCGACACCGAAGAAGGGCAGACCGATGATGCAGCTGCCACGACCAAGGCGGATTCGAACAGCTCAGAATTCTCCGGCAAAGCAACTGACGGAGCCAACAATTGAACTCAAGCGGCTTAGTTGGTGATTCTCCCCTTACAGCCTTTGAGGTCACAGTTGCCTATCGCAATACGCCCGTGCTGACTGATCTGAGTTTCGAATTGCCAGCGGGTACGTTGACGGCGATCGTTGGGCCCAACGGGGCTGGAAAAAGCACGCTGATCAAAACAGCCTTGGGACTTATCCAACCCCTCACCGGTCATTTTGGGTTCTTCGGAAAATCATTCCGAGAAGTGGATGGCCGGGTCAGTTATGTTCCACAGCGAACAAGCGTGGATTGGGATTTTCCGGTCACATCTCTGGATGTGGTCTGCATGGGACTTTATCGAAAGATCGGTTGGTTCCGACATGTTCGGGCACGGCACCGCAAGCGGGCAATGGAAGCTTTGGCCGAAGTTGGGATGCAGGACTACGCCAAGCGGCAAATCAGCCAGCTTTCTGGCGGGCAACAGCAGCGTGTATTTTTGGCCCGAGCTTTGGTACAGGACGCCGAGCTGTTTCTGATGGATGAACCTCTGGCAGGTGTCGACGTGGCTACCGAAAAGACCATCATCAGTACACTTCATCATTTACGAGATCAGGGAAGAACGGCCATGGTGGTACACCATGATCTGGATACAGTAAGTGAATACTTTGACCGAGTGCTGTTACTCAATCGACGGGTGATTGCCGAAGGTGCAGTCGAGGATGTCATGACCCCGGAAAATCTGAAGCAGGCTTATAGCGGCAAACTGCTAATCCTGAGCTGAAGCTTTCCCGTTTAAGAATGCCGTGAATAAGCTAGAAGTTATCTTTGCGTACAACACGCTCATCGTTCTGGCTGGGACGATGCTGTTGGGCATTGCAGCCGGCATCACGGGTACTTTCCTGATGCTGCGTCGGCGTTCGCTGGCGGGGGATGTGATTGGACACGCTGCGTTACCAGGCGTTGCAATTGCATTTTTAATTTATGCTTCAATTGCACCTGAGGCTGGTAAGAGTCTGCCTGTGATGTTACTTGGGGGAAGTATCGCCAGTGCACTAGGGATGCTTGCCGCGCTCTGGCTACGAAACGTGGGCCGACTCCCGGAAGATGCCGTGATGGCGATCGTTCTGAGCACATTTTTTGGAGTCGGTGTCGTGCTGCTATCGATTGTTCAGGCATCACCCACTGGGGCTCAGGCGGGTTTGCGGGACTTCATTTTCGGCCAAGCCGCTGCTATCCGAATCAGCGATGTGACCCTACTGGCAATCATCACGATCGGAACCATTCTGATCAGCAACCTGTTGATGAAAGAATGGGCATTGATGTGTTTCGATGAAGGCCTTGCTCGAGTGTTGGGTTATCCCATTCGAACACTCGACTTTCTGCTCATGGCATTGGTCGTCGCCGTTTGTGTAGCGGGCATGCAGGCCGTCGGTTTGCTGTTGATCGTCGCACTCTTAATCATCCCACCCACGGCGGCTCGATTCTGGAGCGATTCCATTGGTCCGAACATTTGGCTGTCCGCCATTTTTGGAGCGGTTTCAGCAACGACAGGTGGAATCGCAAGTGCGCTGGTGGCCAAACTCAGCACGGGTGCGATCATCGTGGTGGCGGCAGCCATTGTTCTGATTTTCAGCATCTTGTTGGGATCGAAACATGGGTTATTGCTTCGTTGGTGGGCCCGCCGCGTAATGCGACAAGAAGCTCGGAACCCTCCGCCAGCATGATTATTTTCCACCAACACGGGCAGTTTGACCACGTTTATCCAGTCGGATAATTGCTCGCCAGAATACCCAGATTTGGCGGTCTAGTCGCAAACGCGAAATTAAGTAGAATCTTAGAGCAGTCAACGCGCATCCGTAGCTCAACTGGATAGAGCATCGGTCTTCGGAACCGAGGGTTGGGGGTTCGAATCCCTCCGGGTGTACTCCCCCATCTACTCAGATAGGGAAACAACGCTTTTTACGGTCTTT
>NZGD01000089.1 GCA_002690925.1 Rhodopirellula sp. | reverse complement strand
TGTATCCCCTAGGTGGCTTGCCCACGTAGAGTCGGTTGTATCCAACCGGCGTTTGTCGTGCTTGGTCACCTGTTCCTGCCAGTGGTGGAATCCGGAAACCCGCATCCAACATATTCCAATAGATTTTCTCTGCCCATCGCCCAATCACTTGGTTTCCTGTGGTCGTCGCTCCTTGTGGTCCGCGACCATTCGAAATCGACAGCACTTTTCTATCCAATCGCAACCAATCACCAAGCAAGAAGAATCCATCCACCTGCCCGCTTGCCAACCAGATCGGAAGTTGCCATGCAAAAGGATTTTCGATCGCGACTTTCACATCTTCCTGCCGACCTTGATGAATCAATCGTTCAACTGGTAGCAACGCCTCGCTACCATCACTCGTCCCGGAAACATTCTCTTTCTTTCCCTGCGTATGCTGTACCTTCTGGTCATTCGAAGGTTCATGCCGATAAAAGACCAACCCCGCTTCGTGCGTTGCATACTCATTGATCCAAGCGGGATCATTTTTCGGTGGTTCGTCGTGGGCACGCCCCGCAATCGGTTTTGCATCTACGTGTCCCAGTACGGCTGCCAGGTGCAGATCTTCAGACGCCATTCTCAGGGGCATACTGTAGGGTGACGCAGGTACGCAGCAATCACCGCTGGTCCATCCCTCCTGCAACATGTCAACCATTCGAGGCAGGGCAACGGAGTGTTCGTCGAGGCTGGTGCGTTCCAAGGAAAAATTCCCTGTGATGATCCTGTATTCTGGTCCCCTAATCATACGAAAACGATACTGACCATCCGGCAGTGGAAACTCAGCCGAACGATCCAATACAATCCCCACACCAACAGGAACTGTTTTACGGACCGTCACCCGTCTACCGACCTTGTCAGCCCGTTCCAGCACCATTCGTGTGATCACAGGTTGCTCATCAATTTCGTCACGAACTGATACGGTCAAACTTCCACCAGCAGCGAAGGTAACCTGCAGTGGAGTGACAGCAGCGACAAAAACAACAAGCGTCTCTATGCAAAGTCGGACCGTTGCAACACGAACCATTTGACATCCCATTTTAACCAAGAATCAGTCCCCCCAAACTCCATTTTCGTATCACGCCCGCTGATCTACGAGGTCCCATTGACGCCTACCACCCGTGTTGCGGTCGAAAGTCACCACCCGGCAGGGCAAAACTCAATCAGGTCAAACCGCTTTGTCAGTCGGAAAACCGATTTTTCTCCGGATTGTCCACGACTCGCATCAAGCCCCAAATTCTACTCTTTCCAAGACAGCACTATTTCTTACATCGGGCGTGACAAAGCAAAACTAATGAAAAGCACCGTTTGATCAGGTCACCAATTCACAAACCGTTACGGTTATTCAACCGCGATACAACAGAATTGCATTACCGCGGACCGATCTGATCGCTAGAATGGCCCGAACGCTCCATCGACGGCTGTTGGCATATTGAGTACCGCAATGATGACTTAGTGGTTTCAGCGGACCTCATAAAACTACCCCGCTCATCCGAGTGCCCCCATAGCGCGTCCTGCCAAACAAGTACCGCTGTGTTTGTCTGCGTGAAATACCAACGTTCACATCCTCAACCAACCTAGTACGAACTTAGCGACGCCCCCTCGGCCGCCATACGCTTTGAAAGGCTTCAATGATTTTGTTTACCGTTCCCTCATCGATTCGCTGGCTCAGCCTGATTTATAGTGCCTTGCTGGGCTTGGGCTTCTCGCAACTTGCGTTTGCAGCAAACACCTCGGACAAACCGAACATTATCTACATCATGTCGGACGACATGGGTTACTCTGACATTGAATGTTACGGTAGCGAAATTTCCACACCGAACTTGAATGCTTTGGCAGAGGACGGAATCCGCTTCACCCAGTTTTATAACACCGGACGTTGTTGTCCCACACGAGCCAGTCTTCTAACTGGCTTGTATCCACATCAGGCTGGTATCGGGCACATGATGAATGACCGCGGTCATGACGGATATCGTGGTGAACTCAATCGCCAAAGCGTGACCATTCCAGAAGTGCTTCAATCGGCTGGCTATCGTTCGTATTTGTCCGGCAAATGGCACGTCACTCAGGCGGTGAATCCGAAAAACGATGCCGACAAACACAATTGGCCGCTGCAGCGAGGATTTGACCGGTTTTATGGAACCATTCACGGTGCTGGAAGCTTTTTCGATCCCAATACGCTCACCCGCGACAACACCTTCATCTCTCCTTTCGCTGACCCTGAATATCTCCCCTCACAAATGGCAAATGGAGAATACTATTACACCGATGCAATTGCCGACCACGCTGTACGTTTTATTCGCGAACATCATTTTGAGTCTGATGACCAACCTTTTTTTATGTACGTCAGTTTCACTGCCGCGCACTGGCCCATGCACGCTTTGAAAAAAGACATCGAAAAGTATAAAGGAAAGTATGACGTTGGTTACGATGCAATACGGTCCACTCGCTACGAGCGTATGGTTGATCTAGGACTCATTGATCGTAGCAATACCCAGAACTGGCCCATTGATGACAACTGGAAAGAAGAGCAGCACTGGGATTGGGACAAACGCAACATGGAAGTCTATGCAGCCATGATTGACAACATGGATCAGGGTATTGGTCGCATTGTCAAATCACTCAAGGACACCGGACAGTTTGAAAATACCCTGATTTGTTTTTTCCAGGATAACGGTGGCTGTGCTGAGAACTATGGACGGGGGGGCACTGGCCGTGAGCGTTCAGTCACTCCGGATCGCGATCTTCTTCCGGCAGATTACCTGCAGCCTGACATGACACCCAAGCAGACTCGCGACGGCTATGCCATGAGAACAGGAAAAGGCTCCATGGCGGGTCCAGCAGATACAGCTATCGGCTACGGACGAGGCTGGGCAACTGTTTCCAATACCCCGTTTCGCGAATACAAGCATTACACACACGAGGGTGGAATTTCAACGCCCTTGATTGTGCATTGGCCAGAGCAAATTGACCAAGGTGGGCGACTTGAAAATACACCAGGACACCTGATCGACCTGATGGCAACCGCCGTCGATGTTGCATCGGCAGAATACCCCACTGAGTTCCATGGTGGTGAAACCATCAAACCGATGGAGGGTACTAGCTTGGTCCCATTATTCAAAAATGAATCCATCAAACGTGAAGCAATTTACTGGGAACATGAGGGAAATCGCGCCATACGAGTTGGCAAGTACAAACTCGTCGCTAAAGGTGCCCAAGGTGATTGGGAACTGTACGATATCAATGTAGACCGCAGCGAGCAAAACAACCTCAGTGTCAAACAGCCTTTCCAGACAAAGAAACTCGCTCAAATGTGGCAAAAATACGCCGAACGCGCCAACGTCTTGCCGCTCAACCCCCGCTCCAGCAAACCCCCGGCCAATAATCGAAAGCAGAAACATTTTGACCTGCAACACGGGGCAAGCTTGGACAGCAGCAAAGCCCCTTATCTTCAACAACGTGGTTTTTCGGTTGAAGCTACCGCTAGCGTCATGGGTGATGGAGTCATCGTAGCACAAGGTGGTTCAAACCATGGCTGGTCACTCTACGTTCAGCAAGGAAAGCTTTGTTTTGCAACGACGCGCGGTGGAAAACAAACGGTCGTGAACACCGTCGCTGAAATAGCAGGTAATGTTACCATTGTTGCAAAACTCAAAAAATCCGGACAACTGACTATCTCCGTTAACGGCAGTAACATGCCAGAACACAGCCTGGATGGCTGCCTCACCAGCCAACCCCTCGAACCACTCGAAGTCGGCAAGGACTCTGAAGGCGTTGTGGGTAAATATGAGGCACCTTTTCCCCTCAAAGGAAAAGTTGAAAAGGTGAGCATTCACATTCCATGATTAAGTGCTGCTCCCGAGTCCCAGGATTAGCGGGAGGCTATCCGGTAAAGCATCCCGCAGCAGAGGTGCCCCTGTTGGAACCTCTCCTGCAGGCGTCTCCTGTTCCGCGTCGTATCGCCTGCGATAGCATAAGACTTTAGTACGGCAATTCACGCAGGTAAAGATTCTTGAAGTACAGTGCACTACCATGATGCTGCAACTCAATCTGGTCGGCTCGAGCAAGCGGAACCATGCCACTCTTATCCCAATAGTTTTCTAATACGACGCGATCGACAATTTTCTTTCCGTTGAGCCAAATCGTAACCTTGTCGCCAACCATGCGGATCAAGAATCGGTTCCATTCCCCTGGTCTTTTATCCGCAAGGACGGTCGGAGAATTTCGCCAGCGTCGATTGTTCCAAAGGCCCCCCGATCCGAGATTGCGACCATTTTTATAGGCGGCAACCCACTGCTCGGTCGTCAGATCATCGGCACCCGTGACTGATCCGTCTTTTTGGGGCTTCATTCGCAGATCCCACGGATCCCAAATTTGGATTTGAGGTGTTCCACGCAGATAAATACCCGAGTCTGCCCCTGCTGGAATCTTCCAGTCTACGTACATTTCAAAGTCGCCATAATCCTTGTCTGTGCACAAACTCTGGCCTTTCCCATCGTACGTCAAAACACCTTTGAGAACTGACCAGTGCTCGCGCATCACGTCGTCTGCACTCGCCTGCGCTTGAGTTGCGGCATCGCCTCGCAAATCACGCCGCGAGTTTGCATTCTTATGAGCTAGACCTTTCCAGCCCTGCAGATTCTTGCCGTTGAACAGAGCATCGAAACCGCTAGGTGGCCGGTTATCTTGCTGAGATGCATACGTTGCGGGTGAGACAGAATAATCAGCAATCTTCATGTTGCGAAATTCAACTCGATCACTGTGCCCAGCCAAAACGAGATGTCCGGATTTATTGTTCTTGCCCGGGTGCTTTCCTCCATCAACCGGCACCGTGTCATCAAGAAAGGCATCCACAATCACCGCCCCATTCAAAATCACGATTACGTGATCATCAATTGCTATGATTGTTTCCTGATTCCACTCCCCTACAGGTTTCAGATAACCAGTTTTCGCAGGAGTGATTCCATAAATAGAGCCATGATATTGCCAAGGTTTTAACCAACTGAGCTTCCGCTGCTTGCCGTCTGCCATTTCTGCCATACCACTGTAGCGAGCACCGTTGTGATCAAGAATCTGTATTTCCATCCCGCTTGAGGCTGGATGCCCCCCCGCAGGTACTCGAATCCCAATTCCGTTGTTCCCGCTCTCTTCAAGCTTGAATTCAAATTGAAACGCAAAGTCTGAGTACTCGCTCTTAGAGACAAGATTTTTCCCTCCCTTCTTGCAGATCAACACACCGTCACTGACTGTGTAGCCTTTGAGATCACCGGTCCACCCTTTCAGCCCCTCTCCATGCAACAAGGGCTTCCAAATGGCGGAACGATTCAAAATTGATTCGACGTGCTGGCCAGCGACAACATTTGGATCACTCGTACTTCCATCCTGCTTGCTTTGGCCTGCGGCAAAGGTGGTCACTAAAAACAGCGAGGAAATGACGCTTAGCAATGCCAGAGGGTTTAAACCCACAGACCAGGCTGGGACGTGGCGAGGGTACAAAGTATTCGACATGAGTCATTCCAGGGGATGCGAAAACAGACGTGCAATGAAACGGTCCCACAATATACGGACAACGGCCCGCAATCGCCAACACACCCCGCTCTGTACCGACCGCTCCGGCCCGAACGGCCCACCAGCAACCTGTGTACTAGCATTCTGGTTCGCTGAAGCAGGCGATCACTCAACCCAACTCAAGATAGCCACGACATGACCGGCATCTAAGAAAAAAACGTAGGGTCTTGCGCGGCTCTTCGCAGCGACGCATTTGAGTGCGCAAAAGGAGCCAAGACTGATCAATCCCGAATCCAAGTCCCACATTCTTCTTGCCGGGCGATATTGCTGGCTGGCAAGACAAAAACTGATTTCCAATCCAACTTTTTCGCGTTGCATTGCCGGGCACAGCGCGTCAAAGCTCGCTGATCATCAGCAAATGGTGTTTGAAAAATTGATAATCACAGAGGTCACTGCCGCGTGACATTGATAGAAGATAGAGCAGACGACCGCCTCAAAGTATCGCACTCGATTCAGAGTGTTCAATGCCAGTACGGGCCTCTTTCCCGCGAACGACTCTTACCAGCTGCCCGCTCTGAACCGGCTTACGCTGCCTTGCGCACTTGTTGATCTCCGGATTCCATTTCATCCGTTCGTTGCTCACTCGGCTGCTGCACTTTGCTGGAAACTTGAGCAGCGGTTTCGGCAGACTCAACCCCATCCTTGTGGGCCGGCGTCAATTTCAGGATTCGAGGTTCGGATTCGGCCGTCCCGGACACGTCTGTAGGATCAGCTTCAGTGATCGCCCCATCAGAAGCAGTCGGCTCATTCAACTGCACTACTGCCGCAGTCGTATTGTGCCCTGCATCGACATCACATTGTTCGGCTGCGAGGACATCGATTTCGGAACCACGAAGGACCAGTTCAAGCGAGCCATCGGCCCGGTGGACCTTGAGCACATCTTCTTCAATGAACCAGACGGCCGTGTAGTGCTGGGCATGAAATTTGCGGCCGCAAAAGAACTCATCATGAATCAGCATGCTTTCGCGATGAATCAACGAGCCGTCAGGTCCCGAGTCCGAGGAAGCCTGAGCCGCGTCTTGGAGCCAATGGAGAAACCCCGTTCGCACCGTGGCAAGTCGCTGGAAATTAGTCATGCGTTCAATCAACGAGAAATGCGATATGATGCACCCACAGTGGAATGGCGGCGCCAATCTTCCGAGAATGGCAGGAAGCGTCGATTTGCCGCTAACTCGTCCTGCATTGGTTTGATCGGCTAGTTTCAGGGCTGACATTCGTTGCAATTCGGATTGTGAGCAGAGGCAACGCAAACCACCCAGATTGCCAGCGATCGAAATTATGTGCAAGCTACCGCATGCCGATACACGATTCAGTCAAGACATTTCAAGGAGCCAAAATGCAGACCTTGCTCAGCGAAGCCGAATTGCATGCCGGTGTGCAGAAGCTTGCATTTGAAATTGACGACCATTACGGCTCACGCCCGCTGACAGTGATCGCAATCATGACCGGCAGTTTGGTTCTTTTTGCAGATCTGATCCGTCGGTTGTCGATGCCGCAGCGTGTGGGTGTGGTCCAGGCTTCGAGTTACCGCGGTGGGACCACTTCAGGACAACTTCAAGTGGACGCTGCCATGATGATCGACGTCAGGGGGCGCGATGTTCTTCTGGTTGATGATATTTTTGATACTGGCAAGACTCTGGACCGCATCAGCGGAATGGTGCTCGAGCATGGTGCTACGTCTGTCAAGACTGCGGTTCTGCTGCACAAACTCACGCAGCATTCTGTTGAAATGCGTCCAAATTTTGTAGCGTTTGAGATCCCTGATGAGTTTGTCGTTGGCTACGGTTTGGATTATCTCGACATGTACCGAAACCTTCCTTATCTTGCTGTGCTTTCGCCAGCAGAAATCGAGGCTACCGCTGCGGAATCAGAGGCGTGAGACGTTCACCAAGAGTACTCCTGATTGGTCGCAGGTTCTGGCCACACGGTGCATCAGACTCCGCATGTTTTCTCACTGAACTAGCCTGCGCGATCCGTCGTGGTGGCATGCACATTGAGGTTCTCACTCCCCGCTACGCTTCCTCCTGGCCGGAAAGTCTTGTTGTTCGCGAAATTCCTGTTCATCGCCCTGCTGCGGCACCGCGAAGCGATTGGTCGATAAGTCGGTATCTGAAACACCTTACCTCTTGGTTACAGCAATACGCAAAAAGCTTCGATGCCCTGCTGGTTGATGCAATCCGCGAGGAAGCGATCGCCGTCACAGAAGTAGGCAAGCAGCTTGGCATTCCAGTTGTATTGCGTTGCAGTGGCTGGGGTGACACCTCAGATCCCGTTTGGTGGAAAACCAGCCGAGCCGCGAAACGAAGCTGTCATATCGCAAAAAATGCTGACGCAATTGTGACTGACAGTGGAGTCAACCAACGTAAACTGATCGCCGAGGGTTTCGCACGTGATCGGATTCATCGAATCAATAAGGGCTTCCCAAACTTCCCGGCTCGGACTACGCGAACTCGGCAACAAGCGCGGGAAGCTCTTGGCAGCGTCAACTCCGACTTGATCACGTCCGAAGATACTCCAGTCTTACTGTGTAGTTCTCCGATGACACGTGACGGGGGGATCAATTTGTTGGTCAAAGCGGCTCCGCACCTCATCAACCGCTATCCTGACCTGCGTTTCTGGTTCATTGGTGACGGCCCTTACCGCGACTGGATTTACGAGAATCTGCGAGGGTACGGCGTACGCGCTTCGATTGCGATGCCGGGGTCCTTTTCGGACTTTACAGAACTCTGCCAAGCTGCAGATCTGTTTTTCCAGCCTGATGACGAAGGTTTGGACTATTTTCTGCCGACTGCGATTTCTGCTGAGTTACCGTTAGTCTGCTTGCGAACTCCCTCAACTGAATCTCTGCTTTGTGGGCCACCACCAAGTCCAGCCACAACGACTACCAGCAATGATATCGGTCGTACATCGGGAACGTCAGAACTGATTCAGTGGATCGATGCACCGACTTCGAAACAGACCCGCATGGCGGTGTCTCGCGTTATGGATGACCTAGAGGCGTCTCGGCATTTAGCGACAGAACTGCGACGTAACCTACTTCGTTCCAGACCCCAGGCTGATAGCATTCAAAGCTACATGAAGCTGGTTGAGATGCTGGTTCAACAGCGTAATTCAAACTCACCGTCAACGGAGACAGTTTCATGACCAAACGAATTGTCTTTGTGATCCCCACCATGGATCGTGGTGGAGCTGAAAAACAGCTCTGCCTGCTTGCTGAAAATCTACCACGCGATCAATTCGATGTTCACGTCATTCTGCTAACACGCGACGGTCCCCGCAGTGCGCAGTTGCGAAACGCTGGCATTCCGGTATCCGTCATTGGAAAAAGATTCAAGGCAGACCCCTCTGCCTTCTTTCGCCTACGTCGTGAACTCAAAAGACTCCAGCCTCAGATTGTGCACACTTGGTTATTTGCCGCGAACAGTTTTGGTAGGGCGGCTGCCAAATCAGCCCGAATACCGCGAATCATTGGCAGCGAACGCTGTGTGGATCCATGGAAAACCGCGGCCCATTTTTTAATCGACCGTACGCTCGCCAATTACACAGAAACAATCACAACCAACAGCGCGGGAGTAAGAGACTTTTACGTATCGCACGGAATTCCTAAGGACAAGTTCACATTGATTCCCAACGGTATCGGGCCCCTTACCCCATCATCGCTCACGCGTCACGAAGCTTTTACCGCGCTGGGCGTCGATCCAAAACGAAAATTAATCATGGCTGTCGGCCGACTATGGCCACAAAAAAGATATCGCGATCTGATTTGGTCAGCAGAATTACTGGGAAGCATGAGAGAAGACACCACATTTGCGATCGTCGGAGATGGCCCACAAAAAGGTGAATTACTCAGACATCGAGACGCGGTGACGATCCCGGAACATGTTCGTTTTTGCGGTCAACGCGACAATGTAAGTGATCTCTTGCCCCATGCAGATGCATTTTGGATCGGTAGTGAATACGAAGGGCAAAGCAACTCGGTGATTGAAGCAATGCAAGCTGGACTGCCCATCATCGCTTCGAATATTCCGGGCAACCGTGACTTGGTGCTCGACCAGCAGACAGGGCGATTGGTGAACCTGGGTGACACCGCCGACTTTGCTCGCCAGACGAACGAACTTCTCGACAATCAAACCGAATCAAAACGTCTTGGCAGCAATGCACGAGACCGTATCGCATCCGAATTCACTGTCGCTCAAATGGTCGATAAGCACGCCAAGCTTTACGCTGGCGTAGCACCAACCTGAACAACCCCTCTTGCGAGGTACACTACAACCCTCCTCAAGAGATTCCCGTTCGCGGCTGGTACGTGTCGTTGCTGTTAATCGCGGCTAAATGCATAGGTTATGCCAGCCGCCGTGCGATGTTGTTCTTCAGCCACAAAGCCGAAAACTCGGCAACTACTGACAGACTATTCCGCTCGTAACGATCAAAGCATGTTCCGTCATTTGAATTTCTTGCCATTCACCCATTTTGACTCAAAAGTACGTTGAGAAGACAGTTCAGAAGTATAGGATCGGGGCAGTGATGGCGAAGGCGATACCGGCACCAACGCGGCTGCTCGCTGAAGCTTTATTAGAAAAGAAGAGAACTCACCTGAGGCACCTGATCATGGACACAAGCGAGACCAGCCAACCAGCAATCGACGAGGTCGACCTGCTGCTGGCCAACGCCCGCTTGCGAGACGAACTGGAACCGTATCGAGACGAGTCGATTGATGACTCGTCCATAACGCGGATGTCACTTCGTACCGAAAACGAATACTTGGCGTCGATATTAGCTTGGGAGCGTGCACCGGCACTGCCGATCGCCAATTGGTTTTCCCCAGCAATGGAATTACCGACTCCCGACTCTCTGGACGACGAAACACTGTCGCAGGTCCTCGAGCAGACGATTCGTCGACTTCATTCTCAGAGGGTGGTGCTTCGATTCACTGATCACCTCTCCGATCGCGAACTTTACATGATCGTCTATCGTGACATCCTGCACTGTTGCGAGAAGAAAGTGGAGTTACCCGGCAAGTTTCTTGAGTGGCGTTGCATCGAAGATAACGAGACTTGGTTGAGGTTTTACGCAGACGCAATCGAGCGACGTCGCTTCCAGGAAGAATACGACGTTGATCTGCCCCCCTCCGAAACACCCCGTTTTCAACGCGACCTTCCGAGCTAGACTCACTTTGCCTGGGTTCATTCTTGGCTAGTGATTTTGCTCAGCTCGTGTGTCAGGTGTCCAGTGTGGTCCCCACATGGTTTCCTTGCGACGTTGCATAACCGGCGAGCTCATGTATTTGCCGCCGGTCTGTTGTTTAGCGTCGGTCTGAACCGGACCTCCACCGACTATCGAAACAGCAGCGGTCTTGTTCGCAGCCGTCACTGAGCTTCCGACTTTGACAAACTCAGTCAAGTCAAAAGCTACGCAAATTGTGTTGACCTTCATGTCCAGTGCAGCGGGAAAAAGCAGGGCTTCTTCTTGATTCGAGCCTCTCTTTGAAACGTCTGCTTTAACATCCATTCGGGATGGTCGTGAATGTCGCCTGGCTTCTGGTGCCAGCTTCTCATTCAAACTGCCCTGTTGCTGAACTGGATCAACTTGGCACAAAAGAACATTACTGAGGACTTCCAAATTCTCAACGGTGTTTTGAAAACAAGAAATCTGGACGGACTCACCTGTCCGGGTATCTGACTGGTCTGGCTCGACAACTGAGTCGCCAATCCAATCAAGGTCGGATGTGCGTTGCTCGAACTGACAGGTCACGACCGCACTCGAAACAGCATTCTGAAGTGTCGCAATCTGCTGTAGCAGAAAGCTCTCGGCCGATACCAACAGAGAGTCTCCGTGTCTGCAGAAATCCTTGTCCTGCTCTGAAAGATCATGAGCCTCGTTTACCATGCGAGACATCCTGATCGATAAATCCGCCTGGTCTCGAAAACCAGAATTTTTGCTCGAAGAATCAACAGTCTCAGAGTCAATGATTTCACCAAGCCAATTCAATGCTTCCTCCACATGCAACGAAGTTTCACATGTGGAGCGAGCTTGTCGGCAATTCCATCGCCAAACGGCAGCGTCATCGGATTGGTCAAAACTGAAACTCATCAAACGGTCATCAGAGCAGAGGACTCAGCATCAAGTCGGCACAACCGACTGTTGCTGAAGCATGGGTTACCCTGAGGGAATGGGCAGGGATAATTGTTCCAGTTTCACCGCTTCTGCAGCAGCACCAGAAACGGTTGCAGGGATTATGAGGAAAACGCTGACGACACGATCGATGGGACCGTTCATGTT
>NZGD01000088.1 GCA_002690925.1 Rhodopirellula sp. | reverse complement strand
CTGGCGCACTCGAAGCCCTCTACGCTCGCTACCAAGCGGATCCCGAATCGGTGGACCGCACGTGGCGGCTTTTTTTTGCAGGTTTTGACCTCAGCCGCGCCACGTATGGCGACGACGCGGCCTCTCCCGCCACCTTGAAGGAATTCAAGGTGTTGGATCTGATCCACGGATACCGCACCCGAGGTCACCTGTTTACCCAAACCAACCCCGTTCGCGAACGTCGGACCTACACCCCGACGCTGGCACTCGATCACTTCGACCTCTCAGAGGCAGATCTCGAGACGGTGTTCCAGGCGGGCAATGAAGTGGGCATTGGCGCCGCAAAGCTCCGCGACATCATCGCCCATCTGGAGTCGACGTACTGTCACTCCATTGGGATTGAATACATGTACATCCCTGAACCGGAACGGCTCAAGTGGATTCGCGAGCACATCGAGTTGGCCAACCGTCCACGTTTGGACGCCGAAGGCCGGAAGCACGTGCTCAAAAAGATCAGCCAAGCCACGCTCTTTGAGGAGTTCCTCCAAAAGAAGTTTGTCGGTCAAAAGCGCTTCTCCCTCGAAGGAGGGGAGAGCCTGATTCCCGCACTCGACGCCTTGATTGAAACGGGAACCACCCGTGGTGTGCGTGAAGTCGTCATCGGCATGGCGCACCGCGGCCGCCTCAGCACGCTGGCCCACATCCTCGGCAAGCCCTACGCCAACATCCTCTGTGAGTTTGAAGGCAAAGCCTACGACGGCGACGGCCTGTTCGATGGAGATGTGAAGTACCACCTCGGCTACTCTCGCAAGCAGGTGGCCGATACCGGTGAGGAGGTGACCATCACCTTGGCGCCCAACCCCTCGCACCTCGAGGCGGTGGACCCCGTGGTGGAGGGCATTGCCCGAGCCCGCATTGATGCGAGGGACGGCAATGAAGCCAGTGTGTTGCCGATTTTGATTCACGGAGACGCGGCCATCGCCGGGCAGGGGGTGGTGTACGAAGTGGCCCAAATGGCCGGCCTCGACGGCTACCGCACGGGCGGCACCGTTCACATTGTCGTGAACAACCAGGTGGGCTTCACCACCAACTACCTCGATGCACGCAGCTCGACCTACTGCACGGACGTGGCCAAGGTCACCAAGTCATTGGTCTTCCATGTGAACGCGGACGATGTGGAGGCGGTGGTGCAGGTGATGAACATCGCCCTCGAATACCGTCAGACCTTCCACCGGGATGTGTTCATCGACCTTTTGGGCTACCGCAAATACGGCCACAACGAAGGCGACGAACCCAAGTTCACCCAGCCCAAGTTGTACAAGGCCATTGCGGCACACAGTTCTCCGCGTGACATCTACCTCCAGCGGTTGCTTTCCGACGGCTCGGTGAGCGCCGAAGATGCCGAGGCCATGAAGGCCGAGTTGTTGGCTCGCATGGAAGATGGATTTGAGGAAGCCAAAACCATGGAGTTGTCCGTGGTTGACGACTTCCTCAGCGAGCTTTGGGAGGGCTACAGGCCCGCCAAGGAGGCTGAATTGACCACCTCTCCTGCCACGGGTGTGACGCAAAAGAAGCTCGCCGGCCTCGCCGTGGCCATGAACACCTTGCCCGACGGTCCCAAGTTCTTCCGCAAGGTGAAGAAATTGATGAACGACCGCCTTGGCATGGTCGAGCGCGACCAGTTTGACTGGGCCATGGGTGAAATGCTCGCCTACGCCAGCCTCTTGATGGAGGGTCATCCCGTGCGTTTGAGTGGCCAGGATGTCGAACGGGGTACGTTCTCGCACCGTCACGCGGTTCTGAAGACCGAGGACGCCGAGGAGGAATGGATCTTGCTCAACGAGTTGAAGAAAGACCAGTCCCGCATGGCCGTGTACAACAGCCACCTTTCGGAATACGCCGTGAGTGGATTTGAGTACGGCTACGCGTTTGCCAACCCCAACGGATTGACCATTTGGGAAGCTCAGTTTGGGGACTTCAACAACGGCGCCCAAATCATGTGGGACCAGTTCCTGAGTGCAGGCGAAGACAAGTGGCGAACGATGAACGGCCTCACCTTGTTGCTCCCCCATGGCTACGAAGGCATGGGGTCGGAGCACAGCAGCGGTCGCATGGAGCGATTCTTGCAGCTCGGCTCGGGAGACAACATCATCGTGGCCAACTGCACAACCCCAGCCAACATGTTCCACGTGTTGCGTCGCCAGGTGCACCGTCCCTTCCGAAAGCCTCTGGTGGTCTTCACCCCCAAAAAGTTGCTTCGTTACCCCAAGGCGGTTTCCACCATGGCGGATTTCGCCAAGGGCAAATTCCAAGAAGTCATCGACGATGTCCACGGTGTGAAAAATGCCGACACCGTGGTGCTTTGCTCGGGCAAGGTGTACTACGATTTGCTCGAAAAATTCGAGGACCGCGTGCCCAAGAACATGGCCGTGGTGCGCGTGGAGCAGCTTCATCCTTTCCCAGCGGATGCCGTGGCCAAGGCCTTGAAACGACAAGCCAAAAACGCGAAACTTGTGTGGCTCCAAGAGGAACCGCGCAACATGGGCGGTTGGACCTTCATGAACGAACACATGGCCATCCACGGCTTGGGCGACCTCCAATACGTCGGACGAAGCGCCAGTGCCAGCCCGGCCTCAGGATCCCCTGCGGTCCACCAACAACGCCACGATTCCTTGCTTGACGAGGTGGTGGCCATGGCAAAATTTTGACCTGAATCAGACCCACCAACGACACGATCATGCCGATTCTAGAAATGAAAGTCCCCAGCCCCGGAGAAAGCATCTCCGAAGTGGAAATCGCCACGTGGCTGGTGTCGGACGGCGACTACGTTGAGAAAGATCAAGCCATTGCTGAGGTGGACTCAGACAAGGCGACCCTCGAATTGCCTGCCGAAGCCGCAGGTGTCATTACGTTGAAGGCCGAGGAAGGCGATGCCGTCGCGGTCGGAGACGTGTGCTGTTTGATCGATACGGACGCGGAGCGTCCTGCAGGCGCTGCAGCCCCGGCCCCAACGCCCGAGGCCGCACCAGCGCCGGCTCCAGCGGCCACGCCCGCACCTGCACCCGCCGCGCCAGCTCCAGCACCGACTCCAGCAGCTCCCGCAACGACGGGCGCAAGCCATGCTGCAGGTCACGCTTCGCCGGCGGCCCGCAAGGCCATGGCAGATGCCGGCCTCCCCGCCGGCTCCATCCAGGGTACGGGTCGCGACGGCCGCGTGCTGAAACAGGACGTGTTGGCTGCGTTGGCAGCTGGGTTTGACGCCAGCAACGTGCGTTCGGGATGGAGCGGAAGCCGCGAGACCCGCCGTGAGAAGATGAGCATGCTGCGACGGAAGGTGGCAGAGCGTTTGGTCTCTGTGAAGAACGAGACGGCCATGCTGACCACCTTCAACGAGGTGGACATGAAGCCTGTGATGGACTTACGCAAAAAGCACAAGGACGCGTTCCGCGAGCAGTTTGGCGTGGGCCTCGGATTCATGGGCTTCTTCACCAAGGCGGTGACCACAGCGCTGGCGGAATTCCCCGCAATCAATGCCCAAATCGACGGCAAGGAACTCATTTACCACGACTACGCCGACGTGTGCATCGCGGTCAGTTCCCCCAAGGGATTGATGGTGCCTGTGGTGCGCAATGCGGAGACCATGAGTCTCGCAGAAATCGAGGCCGAGATCAAAAGATTGGCCATTCGTGCCCGCGACGGAGAGCTCACGGTCGACGAGATGCAAGGAGGAACCTTCACCATCACCAACGGGGGAGTGTTTGGCTCGATGCTTTCCACGCCAATCATCAATCCGCCGCAAAGCGCCATCCTGGGCATGCACAACATTGTGGAGCGTCCGGTGGCCATTGATGGGAAGGTGGAGATTCGCCCCATCATGTATGTGGCCCTCAGCTACGACCACCGCATTGTGGACGGCAAGGAAAGCGTCGGGTTCTTGTACATGATCAAGGAAATGATTGAGAATCCGGAGCGCATGCTCTTCGGCGGAAAGACGCCGACAGAGGTCCTGCTCGGCCTTTGATTTCTCGAACGACTTCAACGTAAAACGGGGCTCCCAACTGAGAGCCCCGTTTGCTTCAACCTCTGCACGTCGGCCAACCAAAACCCTCAAGGAGCCGACGCTTCTCTCTACAGTCCACAGACCGTGCCAAACTCGGTCAATACCGAGCCAGCGACGTGTCAATGTGTTCTTGCCAAGCCAGAATGCCACCGGTGAGGTTCACCAAATTGGTGTACCCGTGGGCGTCTTCGAGTTGGCGAATGGCTTTGGCACTTCGCGCCCCCGAGCGACACTGAACCACCACGGGCACGTCTTTGGGAATGCGCGCGGTGCTTTCAAGCACCGTGGCCAATGGCATGAGGTCGCCTCCGATTTCGGCGATGCCGTATTCGTAGGGCTCGCGGACATCGATGAGGACGTGCGCTTTGCCACTGTCGCGCCACGCTTTGAGTTCGTGCACATCAATCGCTTCCACCTCGCGTTCTTGGGCGGCAGGCACCCCAATGCCACAGAACTGGTCGTAGTCGATGAGCTCGGTTTGGATGGGGTTCTCGCCGTTGAGCGGATTGCGAGGGTCCTTGCGCACCTTCATGGTTCGCGTCGTGAATCCGGTGGCGTCAAAGAGGAACAATCGTCCACTCAGGGTGTCTCCCACGCCGGTGATGACTTTCATCACCTCGAGCGCTTGGAGTGAACCCAAGATGCCTGGAAGCACCCCAATCACGCCACCTTCCGCACAGCTTGGCACGAGGCCTGGGGGAGGAGGGGAGGGAAACAAATCTCGGTAGTTGGGTCCACGGGTTCCGTCAGGCAGAAGCTCGTTGAAGACGGAAGCTTGTCCTTCGAAGCGGTAGATGCTGGCGTACACGTTGACTTTGCCTTCGAGCACGCACGCGTCGTTCACGAGGTAGCGGGTGGGGAAGTTGTCCGTCCCGTCCGCCACGACGTCGTACTGGCGCACGAGTTCGCGGGCGTTTTGACTCGTGAACTTGGTGTTGTGCACCTCGAGCGCAATGTGCGGGTTGAGGGAGGCGAGGCGGTCGCGAGCGGCTTCCACTTTTGGCACGCCCACCGACTGAATGCCAAACAACACCTGACGCTGCAGATTGCTCGCGTCCACCGTGTCAAAATCGACGATGCCGATCCGACCCACGCCGGCGGCGGCGAGGTACAGAAGGAGCGGGGAGCCAAGGCCACCTGATCCAATCACAAGGACGCTCGAGCCCTTGAGCTTTCGCTGGCCCTCGATGTTGAATTCTGGGATGATGAGGTGCCGGCTGTAACGCTCGAGCTCCTCTTTGCTGAACTGAATCTGTTCCATGGTTTCCAAGTCTCAAATAGGTCAGACGCCTCCGGCAATGGCAGGAATGATGCTGACTTCATCGTTCGCCTGAAGGGCCGTGTCTTCGCCTTGAAGCGCATGAATGTCTTCGTCGCCGACGTACACCCGAATGAAGCTGCGAAGGCTTCCGGAGTCCTCAAACAAATGAGGCTTCAGGCCAGGGTGCTGGGCGGCGAGGGCCGCGAGTAGGTCTTTCACGGTGGCAGCTTCTTCGGTGAAGATGCCTTGGCCGTCGGTGAATTTGCGCAACGGCGTGGGGATGATCAATTGAGCCATGTCAAGGATGTTGTGTTGTTGTTTCGATGTCAGGAGATGCGCCAAGCTTCGGGAAGGGCCACGATGGCCTCTTCGGCAAACTGCCGCTGTTCGTCAAGTTGCCAGCTGCGGACATGGGCGGTGCCCTCGGGTTGCACGCTGACGATGATGTAGCTGAAATAGGGGAGGGCCACGGCCAAATCGTGTTCACTCGGAATCGCCGGATGAAGGGGGTGGCTGTGGTACACGCCAAGCAAAGTCAATCCCTCGCGAGCCGCATGCCGCTCCGCATTCAGGTAGTCTTTGTCGGAGATGGCAAAGCGGCGGCGCTGGTCGCCTTCCTTGCTGTTGGTCACTTCTGTGGATACGGTGACGGCGCGGATTTGTCCGTCCTCAGATCCATAGAAGAACCCGCAGCATTCGTTGGGAAAGGCGGCCTCTGCGTGGTCGGTCATGGCCTTCAAGGCCTGGGGATCAATGTCAAGCGGAAGGAAGCTCATGGCAGGAGGCGTTCGATCACTTCACTGTATTTCGTGGCATCGTCTGCGAGCACGGTCACGATGACGCCTTCGTCAAGTTCCTCGGCGAGTTGCACGGCTCCTGCGAGGTTGGCGGCAGAGGATGGGCTGATCAGAAGGCCTTCCTCTTTCGCTGCGCGCTTCAGCATGGTGTAGCTGGATTCCGTGGTTACCAAACGGGTTTCGTCGGGCACGGTGGCGTCAAAAATCTTGGGCACACGCGCGGTCTCGAGGTGCTTCCATCCTTCGAGGCCATGAAGTGCCGTTTCAGGTTGAAGCGCCACGAGTTGAATGTCTTCGTTGAATTCTTTCAAACGACGGCCCGTACCGGTGAACGTTCCTGTGGTGCCGAGCCCAGCCACAAAGTGCGTGATGCGGTGGTGGGTTTCTTCCCACAACTCAACACCCGTGTGGTTGTAGTGGGCCATCCAATTGGCGTCGTTGCTGTACTGATCCACGTAGTGGTACTTGTCGGGCTGGGACTGCGCCAGCTCACGGGCCACGTCTTGCGAACCGTCCGTGCTTTCGAACGGACTGGTCAGAATGAGGTCTACCCCCAAGGACTTCAAGATGTGCTTGCGCTCTTTGGAAGCGTTCTCGGGAATGCACAGGGTCACGGGGATGCCGGCCGCCGCTGCGAAAATCGCATAGGCGATGCCTGTGTTCCCCGACGAAGCGTCCAGCAGTCGGCGACCGCGAAGGGCGCCTGAAGCGACCGCATTGCGCAGGATGTTGAACGCCGGACGGGCCTTTACACTGCCCCCAAATTGCTGCCACTCAAGCTTGGCATAGATCTCCACGCCGGGCTTGGGGCTCAGGTGGAGCATGGGATGCAACGGTGTGTTGCCGACGTGCCAACGGAGTTCGTCGAGCGTCGCGAGTCTGGGGTCGAGGATGGGTGCAGTCATCTCAGTTTGGGTCAAAAAAAGAAGCCCCCGTTACGAACGAGGGCTTCTTGAGGTTACGTGTCTATGTGAATGTGTCATCCACGCATGCGCAAAGAGGCCCTGTCCAGAGGACAGCAGCAACAACAGCACATGTTCGTGGTCGACATCATGTTTCAAATTTCAGACGAATGTTCGATAATTCCAAACGAATTGCCGAAAAAAGCCGACCGACGTTATCTGAGCACCGAGAATCGCTCCGCGTCCAACCGGATCAAAATGCCCATGAGCAGGGTAAAACCCATCAGTGAAGATCCGCCGTAACTGAAGAAGGGCAGCGGGATGCCAATGACGGGCGCGAGTCCCAAAACCATCCCCACGTTGACCAGCACGTGCATGAAGAGGATGCTCGCCACGGCATAGGCATAGGTGCGGGTGAAGGGGGAGCGTTGGCGTTCTCCCAAGTGCAGGCCCCGCAGAATCAGGAAGACAAAAAGCAGCACAACGCCAGCACTTCCGAGAAATCCCCATTCCTCTCCGACCGTGCAGAAGATGAAGTCGGTCTCTTGTTCAGGAACAAACCCGTAGGCCGTCATGGGTCCTTGTGCCCATCCTTTGCCCGTCCAACCTCCGGACCCTATCGCGGCCTTGGCGTGTCGGATGTTGTAGTCCGCATCTGGGTTGTCAACGTCAATGCCGAAGAGCACGTGGATGCGCTCCCTTTGGTGACGTTGCAGGATGTGCTCCATCCCCAAATGCAGTCCCGTAGAAAACGCCATGCCCCCCAACAGAATCAAGGTCCCCCAAAGCGTCGTGCGCCTGCGGTACCGCGGCAGTGTGGCGGCCCGGGCGAGCAGCAACGTGCATGTTCCCAAGACGGCCAATGAAATCAGAAACCACCAAAAGCCGGTGTTGGTGCCCACAAAAGGGTACCAACTTTCAGTCGCCCCAAACAGGATGGCAAGCACCGCCAATACCAGCGCCGCCAACCCGATGAGCAGGACGTTTCCGCTCAAACCTTCACGGTAAAGCACAAAGACAAACCCCCCAAAAACCAAGACGGTGCCTGCATCGGGCTGGAGCAAAATCAATCCCGCGGGCAGGGCGATGATGGCCAGGGATTGCAGCCGTGTGGCCAAGGTGCGCCACGGCCTGCCGTCGCGGCTCAGGAACCAAGCCACCATGAGCGCGGTGGCGGTTTTGGCAAATTCACTCGGTTGAATGCCAAAGCTGCCCAACCCAAACCACGAGCGCGCACCTCCGACCTTTTTCCCCACCACCAACACGGCCGCGAGCAAGGCGAGGACCACGAGGTACTGGAGCACCGACGTGCGGATGTAGAACTCGCCTTCGATGGCGAGCAATCCCGCCATCAAAAAGGCGCACACGCCCATCCAAATGAGCTGCTTGCCCGCCTTGCCGCTCATGTCCCACACGACCTCGGCTTCGGCGGTGGCGCTGACAATGTTCAGCCAACCCAAGACCACCAAAAGAAGGACCACAAGCAGGGTGGGCCAATCGAGTTGGGACAACACATTGAACCGACGCGAACTCATGGGGCAGGCTGCGTGGGTTCGACTTCTGCGAATTGGGGGTCCAAGGGGTAGGTGGCGCCCATGACCCGACGTTCGCGCTCCGTATCCGGCACGTCGCCGTGGAGGTATTTCTCCACCAGCAGTCCAGCGATGGGTGCGGCCCAATCGCCGCCAGCCCCGGCGTATTCCACGTACACGCTCACGGCAATCTCTGGAGATTTTCGGGGTGCCAGGGCCATGAAGACACTGTGGTCGGCTTTGTTTCTGTTTTGGACCGTGCCCGTTTTTCCGCATGTGGTGATGCCGGGGGTGTAGGCCCGCCTTCCGGTTCCCGATTTGTCCTCGATCACCGCTTGCATGGCGTCGAGAATGGGGTCAAAATGCGTGGCGCTCACCGCCACCTCATGTCGCACCTGCAGGGATTCCGGTTTTCCCTTGCCCCCAATGTCTCGGACGAGGTGGGGCTCCATGTACCATCCTTTGTTGGCCATGATGGCGGCCAGGTTGGCCATGTGCAGTGGGGTGGCGAGGAGTTCGCCCTCTCCAATGCTGATGGAGTAGATGGTCCTGAACGTCCAGTGACGCCGGCCGTAGATGTTGTTGTAGTACGTGGTGTCAGGCACCAGTCCAAGCCGCATGCCGGGGATGTGTCCCCCCAGGTCCGTCCCCAGTCCAAAGTCTTTGATGCGTTCGGTCCACCATCCCAGCCCGAGCCGCGCGTTGTCGAATTTGTCCTTGTCTGGATGCTGGTTGACCATGCGACGCATGACCTCGTAGAAGTAGGGGTTGCAGCTGTGGACCACCGCGCGACGCAAGTCGTCTTGGGTGTGGGCGCCGTGACAGCCAATGATGTCGCGGTTGCAGTCGATGTGGGTGCGTGGAGAGATGGACCCTTGCTCCATGGCGATCAGCCCTTGGACCATTTTGAAAATGGAGCCTGGTCGGTAGGTGCCGCGCACGGCCCGGTTGTAGAGGGGTTTCCACGGGTGTTTGGCCAAACTGTCGTAAGCCGCGCCCCGACTCGTGCCCGTCAACAGGTTGCCGTCGTAGGAGGGCGCCGAAACAAAGGCCAGGATCTCCCCGGTCGCAGGCTCGATGGCCACGACGGCGCCCCTTTTGCCCTCCATCAGCTGCTCGGCATACCGCTGCAGGTCGGCGTCGAGCGTCAAGGTCACATCCGCACCCGTCACCGGCAGCGAGTCCATGTCCGTCAGCGTGTTTCGCACGTTGTTTCGGACGTCCACCAGGTGGTGGCGAATGCCCGGCGTGCCGCGCAGGTCGAACTCAAACTGGGCTTCCACTCCGGATTTGCCCTTGTAGTCACCGAGCCGGTAACGGGAATCGCGGTTCATGTCTTCGCGGTCCACCTCGCGGTACTCGCCGACGATTTGGCTGGCGATGCCGTAGACGTTTTCGCGCACGGGCTTGGTGCGGATGGACAGTCCCGGATACCGCCACAATTCGGAGGACAGGGCCGCGTATTCCTCGGCGCTCAACTGGCGCAGGAGGGGTGAGGCTTTGTACCTCGAGTAGCGCCTTGCTTTGGCGAGACGTCGTTCCAGTTCCGTGCGGTCAAGTTGGACCAAGCTTGCCAGGGCGATCGTGTCGATGCCTCTCATATGGCGCGGCACCACCATCAAGTCGTAACTGGGCACGTTGGTGACCAACAGGTCTCCATGGCGGTCGAGACACAGTCCGCGTGCAGGTTGCAGGACTTCCTGTTCCTCGGTCAGGCGTTCGGCGCGGTTTTTCCACTCGTCCGTGGTGACCTGCATTTGGAACAACCGAATGACAAACAACATGCCCACTCCGAGCACAATCGCGCCGACAATGCGCTGCCGTCCAGCCAAGTCTCGCCCATTCAACTCCATGGGTACGCGCTGACGCCCCGTTGATCGCCACGCGTGGGTCGATTCAGGAGACCTTGAATGAGCATGAAGGCCCCCACATTGAGCAGGGAGGACAAGGCGGTTTGGCCCAGCGTGCGCCCCATCAATGACCAGCCATTCTGCAGGGCGAACAACACGCCCCAGTACACGGCCAGGCCAAGCGCAGCGAAGATGCCATAGCGCACCCACCCGTCTTGGAAGGGATCCAACACGTGACCTTGGCGCAGGCCCTCTCGCGATTCCATGGCCGCTGTCAAGGTTGGGTAGGCCATGCCCAAGGTCACCGAGGCTGCGAGGTGCATGCCTCCTGTGAAGCATACAATATCCATGATGCCCCCAGTCACGGCAGCCAGCAACAGGTACGTCGTTGGAGGCCAACCCACCGGCATTTTCATCAGGCCGTACAGGTGAATGGCCAGCAACCCGTATCCTCCCCAAAAGATGCCGTAGCGGAAGAGCAAGACCTGGGAAACCAGCGCCCATCCTAGGGTCCAAAACAAGGGAAAAAACGCACTCATGGCCTGTTGGATGGGGCGGAACTCAGGCTGTCAAGCCTTCCGTTGCGCGGATGTTCAAGCCAAACCACATGCCGGGCACCGGGATAGTTGGCGCCCAGGGAAACAACCACCGTTTGGAATTCATCGGCTTCGTTGCCCAGCACGTCTTCCACCATGCCCACGGGCACGTCAGCGGGAAAGACCCCGTCAAATCCCGTCGTCATCACGGTGTCGCCGGGCAAGACCAATTGAGACCAGGGAATGTCCAGCACTGAGGCACGGCGGACATCTCCCTCTTTGGCGAGCAACCTTCCTGCCTGCCCCGAGCGTCCCATCCGGACACTCCATTGGGCCTCGTCATGGGTCAAGGTGAGCACAAGGCTTTCGTGGGCCGTGGTGTCCACGATTCGTCCGGCGGCAAACCCTTGGGAGAGGATGCCCACCCCAGGCGCCAGTCCATCTCGGCCGCCACGGTTGAGGACCATCCACGGAGAACCGTTCCATCCCGGGCTACGCAGCACAGCAGCATCTCCGGTTTGCCAAGGGGCAGTGCGTCGTTCTTTCAAGGCTTCCAATTCGGCGCGAAGCCTCGCGTTTTCAAGCATCACGAGCCGGTTGGATTCGGCGAGGTGGGTCCACTCTTGTACATTGCCCGCGGCGTTGAGCCACGACCCGGAGGCCCGAAGGGACCACCCTGCAAGGGCGGTGCGGTGGTGGCTGTACGTGGTGTTCATCCAGCCCAGCGCCACCCCCCACAATGCGAGGAACAGCAACCACCGGTGGGTGCGTGCGAGGAGGGCAAAGAGGTTTCGCACGGCCCCGCGGTCAGTTTCTCATCAAGAATGGGAAGCGATCGATGTTTTTCAATGCGATCGCAGTGCCTTTGGCCACCGCATGCAACGGGTCGTCTGCCACGTGCACGGGCAACTTCGTCTTCTGGGAAATCCGCTTGTCCAACCCGCGAAGCTGAGCGCCACCACCGGCGAGAAAAATGCCCGTCTTGTAGATGTCTGCCGACAATTCTGGCGGCGTGTGCTCCAGCGCGCTGTGGATGCTCTCTTCGATTTTGCTGATGCTCTTGTCGAGGGCACCGGCGATTTCCGAGTAGGTCACGACAATTTCTTTGGGGATGCCCGTCATCAGGTCGCGGCCGTGCACGGCGTAGTCTTCGGGCGGGTTGTCCAGTTCGGGAAGGGCAGCGCCCACGGCAATTTTGATTTGCTCGGCCGTGCGCTCGCCAATCAAGATGTTGTGCTGACGGCGCATGTACTCTTCGATGTCGTGGGTGAATTCGTCCCCGGCCACACGGATGTTG
>NZGD01000087.1 GCA_002690925.1 Rhodopirellula sp. | reverse complement strand
GCTGGTGCTGCGTCGGCAGCTGGTGCTGCGTCGGCGGCTGGTGCTGCGTCGGCGGCTGGTGCTGCGTCGGCAGCTGGTGCTGCGTCGGCGGCTGGTGCTGCGTCGGACAACTTATTCTTTTTAGCGGCGGACTTCCCGGCCGCGGGCTCGTCTTTCGGCGTATGTGGATCACTAACGTTCGCAATTTTGATTTGTGCATTCTTCACAAGCCAACGAACTGCTGCAGCAATCACCCTTGGATCGCCAGCTAAGCGTTTTGCCAAGGCGTCCTCCAGCCCTACCACGGCCGCGGTTGCATCTTGGATACCCTCCACTTTCTGCGTGATGTCAGCAAAGTCGCTTCCATCGCCTTTTTGCGGATTCAGAACGCGAACAGCGAGCAAGGTTGGATCATTGCTTTGCTCATTCGACTCTGCCTTGAGCCGTCGGCCAAGTCTACCGAGCATGCGTAGCGAGTTGGACTTTTGGATCGCTTGACCAATGGCAGGATCACAAAGTGCTGTTTGCTGCCAAGCGGCGTGCAACTCATCCCGCCTTTGAGCAATCTTCTGCTCATTTTTGATAGCTGCGGACAAAGCCCACAAACTGGATTCGTTCAAACCGCCCAGTTCATCGCATCGGTAGCGTGCAAGGAACGGCGGCGAGAAGCCTTGTTCCAGCAGGGGCTGCGCAAGTTTCAAACTGGATGGATCGCAATGCCCGCGTTGAGCAATTGCTTCAAAATCGACGCTCATATCGAGTCCGTCTCTACTTAACTCTCCCCAGATTGGGCGGGTCGAGCTTCTTTGGGAAGTGTTACTTAGTGGCCCTACAGGAGCTTGCTGCCGAAATCATGGTGGCATGTCTCGGACAAGAAACCTGCAAGGCATTACCGTCGCTGCCTGTCGCAACGGAACTAGCACAAAATGGAAGCCAGCGAACATAGCGCGGCGACGCAGGAATGTCAACCGATGAGCATCGGCAGGTGGGTCCTAATTCACCCAAATACCGATCTTTCAGCACTCCCCAAGCGATGTGGAACTGCGGACTAGTGGGGCAGGCAAGAGCGTTCGGCCTCCAACTTGAACGCCCGAAACTGATTTCCGAGCGACCGCTGATCGGCGAGTGCGACCGAACGCCGCCCTCAAAACGCTTCCCGCGGCGTGTTTAGCGACGCAAATCCCCTTCCCCCTTGCCAGATCTTTCCGAGGTCATTTTGCAGTTTCAGTGAACCGCGCTTCGCGCACCACCGTCACCTTGATTTCGCCCGGATACGTCAACTCTGCTTCGAAAGCCTTGGCAATATTTTGACAGATGGCGGCCGCCTGTTCATCGGTAGTAAGATCACTACTGACAATCACTCGCAATTCTCGTCCTGCGCTAATCGCAAATGCTTGTCGCACACCGTCAAATCTTGCAGCGATCGACTCCAGCTCTTCCATCCGTTTCACGTAACGCTCCAAGGACTCACGACGGGCTCCCGGTCGGCTGGCACTGCAAGCATCGCCGGTAGCGACCAGCATCGTGTAGGGGTGCTCCGTCACTATTTCGTCGTGATGCCCCAACGCTGCATGCACCACTTCAGGCCCCTCACCATGTCGGCGGAGCAGATCAGCACCAATTTTGGGATGCCCACCCTCCAGCTCATGGTCGGCTGCTTTTCCGATGTCGTGAAGCAATCCACACCGCCGAGCCAGATCCCCATCCATCCCCAACATCTCGGCAACCAAACCAGAGACAAAGGCTACTTCGACACTGTGTCGAAGCACATTCTGACTGTACGACGTTCTGAAATGCAGGCGTCCCAACATCATGATGACTCGATCGTGCAACCCTGAAACATTGACCTCATCAGCGGCTTCCCGACCTTTTTGCATCATGAATGCTTCGATCTGCTTGCCAGTTTCTCCCACGACTTCCTCGATTTTCGAAGGATGAATTCGTCCATCGGCAATGAGCTTCTGCAACGCTTTGCGGGCAATTTCTCGACGCACGGGATCAAAACCACTGACGATTACCACCCCTGGGGTATCATCAATAATCACATCAACACCGGTCGCTTTTTCGAATGCCCGAATATTCCTTCCCTCGCGACCGATAATCCGGCCTTTCATATCATCGGTCGGAACGTCAACCGTGCTGGTAGTAGATTCCGATGTGTGGGCTGAAGCGTAGCGTTGGATAGCGGTCAACAAAATTTCTCTCGCTTGCGCGTCGACCACATCACTCAGAAGTTTCTTGTGTTTCAACAAAGCTGATCCGCGTTCATGCTCTAACTCACGCGACATGGCTTCCATCAATTTTTCGCCGGCTTGCTCGCGCGTCATGCTACTGGCCTGCTCAAGAATCGCAGTTTGTTCTTTCAGCGTGCCTTCCAATTGCTGGCGCTGCTCAGTCAAACCCTTCAGCTGTGTTGCCAAACGAGTCTGACTTGATTCAAGCCCACGCTGCTGCTTCCTGAGTGAGTCTTCCTGAGCCTGCAGTTGCTCATCGCGACGATCCAGCTTTTGCTCCCGCTGCAACTGGCTTTTGCGTCCAGCCACCAATTCCTCGTCAGACTCCGCCTTGAGCGAGAGCGCAGCCTCCTTTGCCGCAACCAGCATCTCACTTCGTTCGGTATCCGCCTGTCGCCGCGCAGAATCAAGAAGCTTCTCGGCTTCTTCTTCGAGCTTGGCCTTGCGTTTGTTTTCAATGAGCTTGAAAAAACCAACCGTAATCGCAGCCCCGACCAGCAAGGAGATCAGGATCTGCAGTATTTGTTCTGGAGTCATTATTCTGCCCTCTTATCAGAGGACTCAAAAACCACCAGCCTGGGGATGCTCTTCCCAGACGTTCCTGCCTGCATGCGGCGACCAAAATCTCTTGCTTTCGTAAGCAAGAATCATGGGGCCTCAACAAAACGAGGAGCATTGTCTTCGAAAAAGAGTCGCGAATGCCGCTCTTTGCCAACAACGACCGATGACCGTACGTAGCCGTTAGGGCACACGAATCATGGACGTTCGGATCGTCATTGCAGTCCAAATCCCGACGGATCTCGAAGACACTCTGCCCTGAGAGACGGCCGAATATCCGAAACGCGACCTCAACACTGGCTGCAAAGCCATGAATGTATCGCAGAAGGATCGAATGAAGAAACGGCCACATGAGGATGCTGAAGTGACAAGCTGGACAGAGCAACCAACGCGGCTAAAGTTCAGCCTGATTGGCGACAGGTGATTCTGTTGTCCGTAGTAGTTGTTAATCTTGGTGAATATTGTCGATGGACCACGCAGGGTCCATCGCAAGTAATAGCGTAACACTTCAACTCTGGCCGCGATACAACACGGCAGCGAATCCACTGTCAATCCGAAGCCGCAATCCAAAAATATCATGAATGAGCCCCCGAAAATTGCACCAAGTTGGTCCAGGTTACTCAACCTGCTGTCTACCAACTGGGCCACGCAACGGTGGCGAGACGTGGGGGTTGTGATCGGTTGCAGCGGTGGCGCCGACAGTGTTGCCTTACTGCGACTCATGGCAGAATTGCGAACGCAAGGCAACAATCCTCCTCGAGGCTTTGTGATTGCTGCACACTATAACCATGCCCTACGCGGCTCCGAATCCGACGACGACCAGCAATTTGTCCACAAGCTCGCTGACCAACTAGGGCTCAGATTTCAAACCACACGCACCCAATCCAGCGAAACCAGCGAAGCCGCTTTGCGTTCCATGCGAATGCAATTTCTGACTGACACTGCCCATGCATCAGGGGCCAGATACATTGCAGTGGCGCACTCAGCGGACGATAACGCCGAAACCGTGCTGCACCACCTTCTTCGTGGCACTGGACCTGCTGGACTGACCGGCATCAACCATACTCGATCCATCGGCACGGACCTCGTGCTCTACCGCCCATTGATCACAGCATCCAGACTTGAAATCCGAAAGGCACTGACCGACATGAAACAACCGTGGCGAGAAGATTCCTCGAACCAGCAACTTCACTACCAACGTAACTGGATACGCCACGAACTGATCCCCACCATCGAACACCGCTACCCGCGTGCAGTCGAGGCAATCAACCGCGCCGTCTCTGGACAACGCGAGTGGCGAAGCCTCGTAGATCAACTGGCCCAGGCATGGTTGGATGAGCACCAAATCGAAAACCGCAGCACTGGAACACCACAGGATGAAGTATCGCTGAAGCGTGATCCTTCAACCGACCGTGCCGTGATCATATCAGCCATGCAAAACCTTTGGACCAAGATGGGCTGGGCCCGGGGCGCGATGGCTCGCGATCACTGGTGTCGCCTGGCAAGTACCTTTGAGTCGCCTATACTCGAAAGATATTCGCTCCCCGGGCCGGTTGATGTCGATGCCACTCAAAAGTGGATCACTCTGTCAAATAAGAGCCTGGTACCACGCTCCTCAACAGACGCTCCTCAACAGACGCCCTGAAACAACCGACCGACCTCTAAAAAGAGGGGATTCTCTTGCACCTGGTTGGAGTCCATCCCATTCAGATCAAGACATGATGACATCGGCGACAAACCACGACAGCAACCACCCCAACGCTTGGCAAACTCACACCCTAGTCAACCAGAGAGAACCAAACACGCCGTGAAAACCGGAGTTTGCGGGGCATCAGGAGTAAGTCCGCCACAACAGCAAAATGGCAAAAAGAGTGGCTCGATCAGTAGTGTTCCAGGTACAAAACGCACAAACCACGGGAATCAACCCGAAAATTGGCTGAATCACAACCGCAAGCAACAGCCTCGGTTCGACTTTTGCTTGGGTAGCGATTCCTCGAATTATGTGCCAAGTTGGCAGATGTCGGGATAACATGGTTACCCAGACCTGAATCGAAATTCACTCCATCACTCAATCCGTAGTTTTACTCCGTGGCTGAAGACCTCTACCAAACACTCGGCGTCGGTCGCGACGCATCAAAAGACGAGATCAAAAAAGCGCATCGAAAGCTGGCACTGAAGTACCATCCGGACAAGAATCCCGATGACAAGGTAGCGAGCGAAAAATTTAAACGCGCGCAGGAAGCCTATGACGTTCTGAGTGATGAAGAGAAACGCGCTGCTTATGATCGCTACGGCGCCGATTTCGAAAAGATTCGCAGTAGTGGTTACCAACCAGGGGCCGGTGGTTTTGATGGTCTTGATTTAGATCAGATTTTTGGAGGTGGCAGAGGAAGTCGTGGTGGTGGCGGTGGGCAAACCCAATTTGACGGCTTCTCAGACTTTTTTGAACAAATGATGGGCGGTGGTGGTCGCGGGCGAGGGCCAGGCGGTCGTCAGCGACAGGCACCGCCGCAAAAGGGTGGGAATGCTCGCCATGAGCTTGAAATACCCCTGCAAACTGCCGTTCTAGGTGGCAAGACAGAATTCTATTTGACCGACGAAAAAATCTCTGTAAACATTCCCGCGGGTGTCGAAACGGGATCCAAAATAAGACTCCGAGATCGGGGACAACCATCGCCCAACGGTGGCCCTAGTGGAGACCTCATTCTTTTAATCAAAGTGTCCGACCATCCTTGCTTCCGTCGTAATGGTCGTCACCTGGAACTCAATCTCCCCGTGAGCATTGGCGAGGCTGTTCTAGGTGCAAAGATTGATATTCCTACTCCCTCAGGCACCGTCGCTCTGAGCATCCCCGCCAATAGCAGCAGCGGACGCAGACTCCGGCTAAAGGGGCAGGGTGTTCAACAACGTGATGGGTCGGCAGGCGACCTTTTTGTCGTTTTGCAAATCGAGGTACCCGAGGAAACCGACGACGAGTCCCAAAAGCTCATTGAGCAATTCAATGCTAGAAATTCGGTCACGCTCCGAGAAGACTTACTCTTCTAATCACGTGTGATCGTTTTGCAAAAACAGCTGCCGTCATTGTGACCAGTGGCGCTTCTGTTATTGGAATGACGGTCAATGGCGTGACATCTGTGCGTTTCATGCCAGTGCAGTATGCTGAGGGTTGGCGTCTCAGTGACTAGCAAACGGGCATGCTCGTGCCTTCGCATTTTGGCCTCTCGTGTAAGCACACCTTCTACCAACCTAGTTCAACATTCTCCCGAACAGTCCGCCGCAAATCCTGGCAATTCATCGACAAAACCCAACATGCGTTTTTCGTTCAGCAAAACACAACGCGTCACTCGTAGTGGAGATTTCACAAAAATCATCCGCCTGGGAGCATGCGCCGCTGATAGCACGTTGGTCCTGTTTGCTCTCCCAAGGACAGCAGGAGATGAGGCCATCAAGATCGGGATTACAATTCCCAAGAAAACGGGAAATGCCGTTACCCGCAATCGCTGGAAGCGACTGATACGAGAGTCTTTCCGACAGCAGCAAGCACTCCTCCCGCCGGGCTACGAATTTATCGTACGGCCCAAGCGAGGTGCATCGCCAAACTGGATCGCTATCCAAAAATCGATCCCTCGCTTGGCCCAAAAAGCAGCCAAGCGCGCAAATCAAGCAAACTCATAATGATGAACTAGGCTGCAGCCTTGTTCGCGCAACTGGCGAAATAATCTGCAACCACTTCGATCACGCGACACTGCTCGGGTTCGGTCAAACCGGGAAAGATTGGCAGGTTCAGAATTTCTTCACTCGCCCTCTCTGTTTCAACCAGTCTCGAGCGATCTGCCTGAAGATAAGTGAAGCACTCTTGTTGGTGCATCGGAACCGGGTAATAAATCTCACTCCCGACACCATTCTCAGCCAAATGCGCCCTCAGTGCGTCACGTCGACCACCGGCCACACGGATGGCGTATTGATTCCAAACATGAAAAGCATTCTCGTCATGCATTGGCAGCGTGATGGCATCTTGATCCACTAGATTTTCGTCTGCCAACATTCGTCCGTATCGTTCGGCAATATTTGAACGTGATTCCACCGCAGCGGGCAGATGCTTCAGCTTGACACGAAGAACCGCTGCTTGGAACGTATCCAATCGGCTATTAATGCCCACTACCTGGTGGTAGTAGCGTGGTCGCATCCCGTGGCCTGCAAACAACCGAAGTCGGTCGGCAGTAGCCGCGTCGCAGGAAGTCATCATACCGCCATCACCCATCCCACCGAGGTTCTTGGTTGGATAAAAGCTGAAGCAACCGATCAGTCCCCAGCTACCAGCTGGGCGGGAATGATAAGCTGCGCCAATGGCTTGCGCTGCATCTTCGATGACAGGAAGATCGTGCTCACAGGCAAGCTGACAGATTCTGTCAATTTCCGCGCATTGACCGAAAAGGTGAACGGGAATGATCGCTTTGGTTTTCTCGGTGATCGCTTCTGGAATCTTATCGACATCGATATTGAATGTGTCTGGTCTGATATCTACGAAGACCGGCGTTGCTCCAAGGCGGGTGATGCAACTGACCGAAGCGAAGAACGTAAAACTTGGCACGATAACTTCGTCACCAGGACCGATGTCCAACGCCATGAGAGCCAGCAGTAACGCATCGCTTCCCGACGCGCAGCCAACTGCGTTATCTACCTCACTGTAAGCGGCAACTTCTCGCTCCAGCTCGACCACATCCGGGCCGAACAGAAACCTTCCGCTATCGACCACTGCGGCGAGTGCTTCAACAAATTCGTCTCGGTGGGGACGATTATCTCGATTGATGTCCAGTAATGGGACGTTATTGATTTGATCAGCCATCGTACAACCTTCCATGGTTGGGCTAGGGCGGGAACAGACTTCAAGTCAGGTTCCTCGTAGAATTAGTCCGAGTGGGTTCAGCGGTCAAGGTCATTCGACCTGATCCAAGCCGAGGAGTTGCCACCGCGACGATCCGTCCTTGTTCGCGATAGAATCTCAATCGATTCGAAGCGTATTGGCTGGCAAAAAGCGGCAGAACGCCCACTTTTACCAGCTATAAACGGCAACGAACCCACTCCCGGCACCTTTAAGACCGCATTGGATCACTGATGGACAACATTCTGCTTCTCTCCGGCGCCTTGGTTCTCATCATTCTGAACGGTTTTTTCGTGGCAGCAGAATTTGCCCTGGTAAAAGTCCGACCATCGCGAATTGATCAAATGGTTCGCGAAAAACGGGCATTTTCGAGAACAGCGCAGTGGTTGGCCGAACGCCTCGATAAATCCCTTTCGGCCTGCCAATTGGGCATCACGATGGCCTCATTAGGACTGGGATGGGTTGGTGAACCCGCCTTTTCCAAACTGATTGAACCAGTTCTTCAAGCCATGGGGATCACGGACCCCGCCATGCTGAAATTATTCGGATTCGGCACGGCATTCTTATTCATCACTGCCTTGCACCTCGTGGTAGGCGAGCAATTTCCAAAAATCTACGCCATTCGCCGCCCAGAATCGATGCTGCTATGGTGCGCTGCACCGCTCAGATTTTTTTATATCGTTTTATACCCTTCTCTCGCAGTTCTGAACGAAACCACTGCCTTCCTGCTGAAGATGTGCGGCATCACTGGAACTTCTGAGCATGACGGCCCCGCTTCAGAATCCGAAGTACGCGACCTAATCACCCAAGCACACCGGCATGGCTATCTTTCACGTGATGAACACTCGCTGATCAACAACGTCTTCGAATTCGATGACATGATTGTCCGCCGCGTCATGGTTCCACGGAAGGAAGTCTCATTTTTCGATGTCAATGACTCACTGGTAGACATCATTGAGCAGGTCCAACGTACCAAACACACACGCTATCCGGTTTGCAACGGCTCGCTGGACGATGTCGTTGGCGTTGCCCACATCAAGGATCTGCTCGGCATCGATCTGAATACGCCTGATTTCAGTATCAAATCTGTCATGCGTCCTCCCAAGAAAGTCCACGAGACAATGCCAATCAGTCTCGTACTACGTCACTTTCAGGCAACACACCAACTTCTTTCGCTCGTCCTCGATGAGTTTGGATCGGTGACTGGGGTTGTAACGCTCGAGAACGTACTGGAACGGATCATTGGCTCAGTCGAGGATGAGTTTGATTCCGAACAACCGAATATCGTTCCCGCCGGTCCTGACGAATTTATTGTCACAGGAGCAACAAGTCTTGCAGAAGCACGACGCGAACTAGGCATCCCGCTCAATGAATCCGATCAGGCCGATACCATCAGCGGCTTGTTGATGGATTACCAACAAAAGATTCCAAAACCCGGCGACACAGCCAAACTCGAAGGAGCGACTGCCGAAATCATGGAGGTTCGAAGTGATCACGCCAGTAAGATCCACATCGTGCTCACAAACCAAATCCCGAATCAATAATCACGATAACGAAAAACCGTCATCCAAAACGGGACATGGCTATTGGCCACGCAACCAATCGATAGCCCGCTCACGAGTGGTGATTTCTCCATCCAGTTGAAGCTTCCTCAAACTTGTAAGCATTGTTCCGAACTGCGGACCAGGACGCAAACCAAGAGCTTTCAAGTCACCGCCACTCAATAACGGTGCAGGATTAAGTTTCTCTGTTGGCCAAGTGAGGGCAAGTCTGGCAAGATCACAACCATCGGTATTCCTTTGATCAACCGACGCAATGGCTAACGCCAAATCAAGAATGACACGAACATCCCGATGTGTCAGCGTGGGTTGCACGATGGACCATGACAAGCATTTTGCATCCACCAATGTCTGCCAATGCTTGATCGCTGCTTCACTCTGACGCAACTCCGCACTTGATAACCGCCAACGCCGACTGATCCCTGCCAAAACATGCTCCGGCAAGGAAGCCCCGGAGTCCACGAGTACCGATGCGAGGCAAGCTAATGCGAGCGGGAAACTGCGAGACTCAGCAAATTGCAGTAGATGCTCAAGGCGATCCATGTCAATTCCTGCCAAATCAGGCAGAACGACGCGATGAATACCACTGCTTAGCATTTGTCGCAAACCCTCGCAGGCATGTGGAGAAACCAGAACACGCCGCATTTCTGCACCAATCCGTTCTCCACTCACACCACACATGTCATCGGCGTGCTGCTGGATGGCAGCCAAAGTTCCATCATGCATTCTAAACTGCAGTGTGGTTGAAAATCGAATCGCCCGCAGCATTCGCAGTCGATCTTCACCAAAACGTTGCACGGGATCACCAATCGTCTGCAAAACTCCAGCAGCCAAATCAGCTTGGCCTCCTACATAGTCAATGATCTCACGCTGGTTCGGATCATAAAACAAGCCATTGATGGTGAAATCCCGCCGCAAAGCATCATTACGCGCGTCTCCATAATGGACCGAGTCTGGCCTGCGACCATCGCTGTACTCCCCATCGCTGCGAAAGGTTGCCACCTCGGTTGGCTCAATTGTCATGCGTGTCGCATCGCTCTCCTGTTCCTGTTCAGAACTGCCGTCCGACTCGACAGAATCGGCGTTCGATATGGTTGGGCTAGAGACCGGAACATCCGCGTGTTGCCCATGCCGATTCATCGGGGGCAACACGCCAATCACACCAAATGAGGCGCCAAACGCAATCGTTTGCCGCCTACCGAAGAGGGCTCGTACTGAATCTGGCGTAGCATCCGTGGCCACGTCGTAATCCTTCGGACGACGTCCCAACAAAGCGTCGCGAACACAACCACCTGCAAAGTACGCAACGAACCCCGCGTCGCGGAGCTGTTGGATAATTCTCAATGCTTCACCGGCATCAGAACCGTGAAGATATTTTTGCAATGCAGCTTCGATAGCAGATCACCAGACGGAACATGGAAGAACATAAAAATTCGGATAAGCATGAGCTTACACAGACTACAGGATTACACACTCGATTGTCTTGCTACATCATGCATGTTAAAAGCTGTTCTATGAATACAGCTCAGCAAGATCCGTCGCGGCGACAGGGCGTCGTCGGCGTGATATTCCGCGAAGACCGCCTGTTAGTCATTCGTCGATCTCTCACCGTCGTGGCTCCGGGACTGCTTTGCTTGCCCGGTGGAGGGATTGAAGAAGGAGAGACAGAAACTGAAGCTTTGGTTCGCGAGATGCAGGAGGAACTTGCGATCGACGTTACGCCCAAACGCTTGTGTTGGCGAAGCACCACAAGCTGGGACACCAAACTTGCTTGGTGGATCGCTGACCTCGACCCAGCGGTCACGCCCGTTGCAAACCCAGACGAAGTTGCGGAAGTCCTTTGGCTCCGTCGTGACGAGATTCGTGATGCGGATGACATGCTTCCCAGTTTGCCAAAGTTCCTCGACGCTTGGGAACGCGGAGAAATCGATTTGGTCTCAGATGTGTAAGGCTAGACTGCAACTACGGAAGCAATGCTCGCCCGCTCTGACCAGTCCCAATGCGACAGGATTGAAGAGTCTCGCGAGCGTTCGCGACCGGGCACTCCATGTGCCCGGTCCGTGAGGTTTCGACAACGTTCGTTGACCAGAAGTCACGACCGTTGAACGATGTCAGCCCGTGGCCGCAAGCTGACCGCGCAAACCCCACGCGAGGCGAACTCGCGGAACTGCTGAGAAGACCTTGGACCGCCGCTCCATTCCGGACCAACAACCCTAAACTGAATGCTGTCATAGACTTGCATTCAAATATCTTTTTCGGTAGGTCGTCAAAAAAGGGCACGATCTCGAAGACCGCGCCCGTTCCATCAGCATTGCTAGGGTACGCGCTGGCCGCATTCGGTCAACTGCAGATTCTCGATTTCGCCGATGCAAGAAACGACCTTGAGCGGTAAAGCGTTTGGTAAGAGCAGTTTAAAAAATCTGACGGTTTTCAGAGCGAGGCTGGCCGCGCCGCCCAACGGACCGCGTTACAGGTAGCGGAACCACTCAGAAAGGAGGCATCTGCACTATCCGAGCCGCCCAAAATACGTCAAACCCATCTAAGCAGCCCCAACAACCAAACATCCTAGATATCCCATTTTCCGGCCGGTTTCTTGCGATCTGGCCAGTCGGTACGCTTAAGCGACTTAATGATCTGCTTCCGAAAGAAGGGACCGGCGTGCCGATGAATGATACAAACGTACACTTAGCGATTGATTTGGGTGGATCAGGTGGCCGCGTGATCGCGGGATTCATTGATTCTGGCCAGTTGCAGCTTGAGCAAGTCCATCGTTTTGCGAACGACGCTGTCTGGATTCAGAATTCCCTCCAATGGGATCTGCCGAGTTTATGGCAGGAAGTCCTGACGGGACTGCGCGTCGCATCCGAACGCTATCCCAACATCGCCTCGGTCGGTGTCGACTCGTGGGGAGTCGATTATATCCTGCTGGACGAACAAGACCTTTTCGCTGGCCCTGCCCGAACCTACCGCGATCCGCGCACCGTTGGCATTTTGGAAAAGGCATTTGAAATCGTGCCGCGTGAGGAGATTTTCGCGGTGACGGGCATTCAATTCATGGTCATCAATTCCCTTTATCAACTGCTGGCGGCTCGCCTTGCCGGTGAGACCTCGCTCAAAATAGCCGACGGCTTCCTCATGATTGGTGATTGCTTTCACTGGCTGCTGACAGGTAAACGCAGTATTGAAGCAACCAATGCATCTACTTCGCAGTTAATCGATGCCAATACCAAGACATGGAGCGACGACTTGATCACACGATTTGGTTTACCCCGTGTCATGTTCAGCGATCTCATTGAACCGGGGACGACACTCGGCCCCGTGCAACCATCGGTTGCATCAGTCACCGGACTGAAAGAAGTACCAGTCGTGGTACCAGCAACGCATGACACGGCGTCCGCTGTACTTTCAGTACCCGTGGATGACTTTGCTCCTGAAAAACCAGCATGGTGCTACATCAGCAGTGGAACCTGGTCACTAATGGGTTGCGAACTTTCCGAACCACGAGTCAATCAGCTCTGTTCTGAATTGAATTTCACCAATGAGCGTGGGGTTGGTGGCAGCACTCGCTTGCTTAAGAACATTGGAGGACTTTGGGTATTTCAGCAGATTCGCAAATCGCTGGAACGACAAGGCACCCCACCCTCCTGGGACGACATGGTCACAGCTGCTAAGTCCGCAGAGCCGTTCGCATTGTTGGTCAACCCGGATGATCCCTCACTGGTTGCACCGGATGACATGATCGCGGCCATCGAACAACTCGCGGAGCGCACGGGTCAGACACGTCCAAAGGGTCACGCCATTCTATTCCGCGCTGCTTTGGAAGGACTTGCACTGCGATACCGAGCCTGTCTGGAGATGCTCGAGTCCCTTGTTGAGAACCGCATCGAAACCATCCATATCGTCGGTGGTGGATCACAAAACCAGCTGCTTTGCCAGATGACAGCTGATGCCTGCAATCGCAAAGTAATTGCAGGCCCTGTCGAAGCGACTGCAATCGGGAATGTGATGATGCAGATGATTGGGACTGGCAGTCTCGACTCGGTGGCAGCCGGTCGAGTTCTGGTGCAAAAAAGTTTCGACACACTGCAGTTTGAACCTCAGAATCCGGATGCTTGGACCGAGCCAGCCAGTCGATTTGCCAAGCTTTAACGGTTGCCTGGTTTCCCGGATCACTTGACTTCACAACAAACCACAGGTCGGTCCTACGCAAACAGCCTCTCCGGAGCTACATTTCACGCTTCTCAACCACCATACCCTTTATCCCCAAATGCCCGATGTCAACGGAACAACTTGCTGAACGCAAGACTGAAATTCGCAAAGCGGCCCACGCCGCCCGGAAAGCCCAGGTCGATAAGGAGCAAGTGAGTGTCCAGATCACCGATCGAGTGATGCAACTGCCCGAATATCAAGCGGCAACCTGCATCATGTGGTACGTGGATGTGCGCGATGAGGCGAGAACCCGACACGCCCTTCCCGCAGCCCTCGCCAGCGGCAAGCAGATTGTTATCCCCTACTGCGTGGATGGCGAATTGGAACTCTTTCATCTTGAGACGATGGATGAACTGGAAACAGGCATGTACAAAATCCTGGAGCCTCGAGCCGAGCTTCGGGAAGTCACTGAGAAACGCATCGATGTTGGCGCTCTGGACTTGATCCTCGTACCCGGGGTTGCCTTTGATGACCGTGGGGGTCGAACAGGACACGGCAAAGGTTATTACGACAAACTGCTCGAAAATGCGAAAGCCGAAACACCACTTGTTTCACTTGCATTCGAATGCCAGATGTTTGACGAAATCCCAATGCAGGATCACGACATCTTCATGGACAAAGTTGTCACCGAAGCCAAAGTCTACGACGGTATCGGTCGTAAAGGTTGAATAGAGCCATGACAGATCTCAAACAGTTGGTGGACGATACCTACGCAGAAGGTTTCCGCAGCATTTATGGAGAAGTTCTCGTCACGGCCCGTGACAGAAAGTGGCTTCAACATTGCGTCAATGCGGCGACAGGGCATGCTTCCAGCACCATCATGTGTGACTGCGAAGCCGGCGTGTCTCAATGGATTGACGAAGAACAAGCAGTTGCCGGCGGGACTCCCGATGGTCGTATTGGAGCAGTGCTACAGTTTCATGTTCCACGCTTCCTGAAAAATCGGCGTAAGCAACTTGAAAAAGTGATGTTGGCACGGATCAGCCAAAACGTGCTGACATGCCCCACCGCTCGCTGCTTCAACCAGCTGGATACCGAAGACTATTTCAAGCTGGGTCGGAAAGTCGCTCTGTTTGGTGATCGGCATCAGTTTCGTGATGTTCGGTATGAGCAGAAAGGCTGGGTCGTTCCGATTCTGGGGGGAGAGTTCTTCCTGTCACGACGATTTGGTTTTCGGGATGGAGTCATGGGTGGCAATCTTTGGTTCTTTGGTGCGGACGAGACCACCGCACTGGATGCCGCTGAAAGGGCCGCTGAAGCTGCCGAAAAGACTCCAGATTCTGTCACCACTTTTCCTGGTGGTGTCGCAGGCAGTGGCTCGAAAGCTGGCAGCAGCTACGACTTCCTGATCGCTGCCACGTATGCAGAATACTGCCCGACTTTGAAAGATAAGCTGGGGGACAAGTCGAAAGTGCCAGATGGGGTCAGCAGCATCATGGAAATCATCATCAACGGACGAGATCTCAATGCGTTGCAAAATGCAACACGAAATGCAATTCATGCCGCTGCTGAAACTCCAGGTTTGATAAAGATCAGTGCTGGCAACTATGGCGGAAGGCTCGGAAAAACGTTCGTGCACCTGCACGAACTCTTGGACTGATTGCCCAAAACCCTGAGCGGCACTTCACGACTGCGAACGGTACGGCGGGTATTGGATCACCCAAGGTGTCCTACCGATATTCATTTCGTGCTTGAATCAACTCGGCGGATATCCCACTGCCGACATTGAGGTCGAGCGAGCTTTCGGATTTCTCGATCCATTTGATCGGCACCGGCCTGCAATTTCTGAATTGTTTCAAGGATCGACGCCGAGCGGCTTTTGTACTCGTCGCTATCGGTGGTGAAGCGTCGCTTGATACCTTTGAGAGACGCCATTCGATCACGCAAAGGTCGAACAAATTCGTCATGCCTACGCCGATTCAACTCCGCGACCGCTAGTGATTGCTGATATTGCGGAGTCTTCTGGAGTTCCTGCAGTTCAACTTTCGTGCCAAGCATCACATGGCTCCAAGTTCCGATCAACTTCCCATCAACACGAACCTCATACTGGCCTGCTGGTAAGCCGGCAATTTTGATGCGATCTGCGCTGAGACGATGACCCGCATGCGTCATTGCAAATCCCTCAAGCCCATCCGAGGGAAGATCCCAACGAAGCTGAACGGTACTGTGCTGTGCGGGGATGACCCACGGCAAGGCTACTTCGTCGTGCTTGAACTTGATACTGCGTGCCTGATCTGTCACCTGCAGATCCCGGATACCTTTACCAGCACTCCATTGTGTTCCGTGATCAGCGGTGCCCCTGTTACTCACAACTCTGGAAGCACAGAACCTCCTTTCAACTCCCAACTGCATTAAGATTTCGTACGCCATCACGACCTGACCTGATGCTTGTGGATGAATTGCATCACCGATGAGCGTGAATTGCGGATTTTGGCGACGCCCCAAGTCGGTGTAAGTATTCAGCGGCCCCCACAAATTGACATATGCGTTTCCACGTCGCCGCGACTCATCCCAGCACCAAGCACCAAACAGCGACATAAGAGCGTTGTAACTGTCGGAAAAACTTTTTTCTCGGAATCGCCAGGTTTGATCATCTTGACGCCACCTTGTCACAGCGTGATCAAACATGGTGGGTGAAAGGACAATCGGTTTGGCACCCACAGATTCAATGCGATCCAGCAGTTGCTTCATATTAGCTTGGTACTCCGCAAATATTGACGCGTCAAAATTGTCGTATCGACCATCATTCATTCCAAACAACACCGTCACATAATCGGGATGGTGAGACGCAACATCGTGATCGAAACGCGAGAGAGCATCTGAAACCGAGTCTCCCGCGACACCCGCGTTTCTAAAACGAATCCCCAGATCCGGGTAACGCGTATAGAAAAAATTCTCCAGATACTGTGTGTACAACCCCTGATGCGTGATTGAATCACCTAGAAAGACAACCAGGGCATCCTGCTGCGTTTTCCGCGGCCACGAGAACTCACCACGATCTGCAACTTTGTTTTCTGCATGCCCCGTCCCACGATTCAGATTGCCGTTTTGCTCTGCGACCAAAACATCCATAGGCAGCAAAAAGCAGCAGACCAGGAACATCAAGTCGAACATATTTCGAGTGACGCGATGCAATTTCAATTTCTCCAACAGCAGCGTTCCGGAATCACCACGACTATTCAAAGCATGAGTTCCCTGAAAACGCCATTCGCGGGGTGACTTCGGCTGATCGTCAAACATTGAATATTAGCGTGCTTGGGGAAGATAAGCTGCAAAACGCATGCAATTTAAAGAATACCTGATTCAATTCCTTTGGTCAGAGCCGCAAAGTGGCAGTGCACTTCAAGCACGTTCGCAAGTAGTCAGGTCACTGTGACAATGGAATTGAGTAGAATCAGTTTAACCACGTCACTCCAGCATTGCTCCTGAAGCACCAATTTAGAATAGCCGCTTCCACTCGTTCAATCTGACAATAGGATCATTCAGTGAAGTCCTTGACCTACACTATCAGCTTACTGATCGCCGTGCTCATTCAAACGAACGCTGCGGCGCAGAACCGCTTCGTCCCCAACTATGATGAGTCGGCGATTCCAGCATACGAACTTCCTTCAGCTTTGATGACCAGTGAAGGATCGCCCGTTACAAGTCGTGCAAGATGGGAAGAGTCGCGTCGCCCGGAGGTATTGGATTTTTTTGAAGCAGAGGTTTATGGACGTAGTCCTAACCCATGTGAAATTCAACATAAGGTCTTCAGCGAAAAACGTGATGCCATCAACGGAAAGGCCATCCGCCGCGAGGTTGATGTCACCATGTTGACGGGCTCACGAGGTACGACCATGCGACTGCTGATCTACACTCCAAAGTCATCCTCCAACGTACCGGTTTTTATCGGACTGAACTTTCAGGGAAATCATACGGTCGATGCAGCAAACGATATCAGCATCACTAAAAACTGGGTTCGGAATCGTGGCGAGGTCAAAAACAATCAAGCAACGGAATCAACTCGTGGTACCGCCGCAGGGGGACGATGGCCAATCGAGACGATCATTGATCGTGGTTATGGGCTAGTCACCATTTACTACGGTGACATCGATCCTGACTTTGCAGATGGATTCAAAAATGGCATTCATCCGCAATTCGAACAGCAAATGAAATCGATACCACAGGGCGAACGGTGGGGAAGCATCGCAGCATGGGCTTATGGCTTGTCTCGGGCCGTGGATTACTTTGAGCGAGATGATGCCATTGACGCAACACGTGTCGCAGTTATCGGACACTCAAGACTTGGAAAAACGTCATTGTGGGCGGGTGCTACCGACCCTCGCTTCAAACTCGTGATCAGTAACAATTCGGGTTGCGGCGGTGCGGCGCTGAGTCGTCGAGCGATAGGGGAAACCGTTGAACGCATCAACACGTCGTTTCCACACTGGTTTTGTGAAAACTACCGCAAGTACAACAAAAACGAAAATAGCTGCCCGGTGGATCAACACATGCTGATAGGTCTGATTGCCCCCCGTGCGGTCTACGTCGCCAGTGCCACGGGTGACCGATGGGCTGACCCCCGTGGAGAATTCCTGTCATGTGTTCATGCTGACCCGATTTTCCGGTTGCTCGGCACCTCTGGAATGGGGGGCAACAAGCCACCTGCGGAATTCCCGAACGCTGAATCTCCCGTCAATTCTGGACAGGTAGGCTATCATCTACGAACTGGAAAACATGACGTTACCGCCTACGATTGGGCGCAGTACTTGGACTTCGCCGATCGGCACGTCAAGTAGCGATGAACTCTCAGGGGTGGGGACTCATACTGCAACGCAACGAATTCGGCGAAATGTGAAGATCGCACATCGCACAAAAATTCGCATACAACCGCCAGATCGGTTTTCTCTGGCACCAACACATCACAGTCGTGACTAAAAACCTGAACTGGACTGTCATATCAACATGCTCTCTTTGTGGACCAGACTTCGCCCGCCCTGCCTGATAACAATGCTCAGCTTGACGATGCTGATCGCCTTGATGCTGCTGACTTCGCGGTCGGTCTGCTGCGCTGAAAGGCCAAACATCATCTTCATCCTCGCCGACGACCTTGGTTGGTCCGAACTTGGATGCTACGGGAACGGATTCAACGAAACGCCCCACCTCGATCAACTCGCCAATGACGGAGTCCGATTCACACAAGCTTATGCTGCTGCACCCGTTTGCTCGCCTTACCGCGCCGCATTGCTGACAGGACAGCACCCCGCTCGCATTGGCATCATGGACTACCTGCGGCCCAATTCTGCCAACGCTCTTTCCACGTCTCACACAACTCTTCCCGAGGTTTTATCCAAGAGTGGATACACAACGGGCATGATCGGAAAATGGCACCTCACAGGATACGAATATCACTCGGCTGCCCATGAGATAAAACCCAGGGACCATGGTTTCCGTTGGGACTTTGCCCGCGAGGTAAAAGGAGTCGGTAATGGAGCCAACTTCTGGCCCTACGTGTTTAGAGAACAACCCATTCGTTGGCTGGACATTCCTGACAACAAGATGGGAGCAAATGAGTTTCTAATCGATCGCATGAACGAGGAAGCGGTACAGTTTGTGCGACAAAACAAGAACCAACCCTTCTTTCTTTACCTAAGCCACTATGCCGTCCATTCCATCCTGAATGGCAAACCAGCGTCAGTTCAAAAGTACCGGGACAAACATCCCCCAGGAGAAAGCTCGCGGGAAAAGTGCTACCTGTGTCAAGACAATGGGCGTACTGGCGACTCTTTGAATCATTGGGCATCCGATCACAACCCTCATTTGGCAGCTATGCTTGAGAGCATTGATGATGGAGTCGGGATGCTGAGGCAAGAGTTGAAAGATCTGGGAATCGAAGACAACACTATCTTTATTTTCTCAAGTGACAATGGTGGCGAAACCAATGTCACGAGTAATCATCCACTGCGAGGCGGGAAAAGTGAATTGTATGAAGGTGGCGTTCGCGTTCCCCTGCTGGTCAGTTGGCCGCGGCAAGTGCCCAAACAGCAGGTAAGCTCCGTCTGCACCACCAATACCGACTTTTACCCCACACTTCTTGAAGCAGTCGAGTTGCCCATACCTGCCACGCAAATTCTCGATGGCCAATCGATATTACCCGCATGGCGGCAACCCAATGCCAGCCATCCTGATCGAACACTTCACTGGCACTACCCCTTGGATCAGCCCCACTTCCTCGGTGGCCGATCTGCTGGAGCGATTCGTCGTGGCAATTGGAAACTGATCGATTTTTTCGATACTGGTGAATCCGAACTGTACGCCTTGGATGTCGATCTTTCTGAAACCATGAATAGAGCTACCGAGCATCCTGAACTGACCAAAGAATTGAAACAGGAGCTCGCCATCTGGCAGAAACAGGTGAGTGCGCGGATTCCATCACCACCGCTCCTGATCCAACCCCGCCAACTTGTGTTTGCCGACCATTTTTCCGACGGTCAAATCAGCCCGCGTTGGTTCTTCAACAAAGACTGGTCTGTTGAAAATGAGACACTGACGAAAAGTAACGCAGGAACAGAAACGACAAGAATTTTTCTTAAAGACACGAAATTCAATGATGCCTTGATCAGGTTTGATTTCCGTCTTGGGGACGCGAAAGATATCCGCTTGGTCACCGGCACTGGCGGGCATTACAACTCAATCATTCACATTCGTCCGGATCATTTCTTCTTGCAGACCGCAAAAGATCCTGACGGACCCTACTTTTCCTACCGCCACGGTGAATGTGCTTTTCAATTCAAACCGGAACAGTGGTACACCATGACGATCGAGTTCCTCGCAGACGAATTGGTCGCGCACATCGACTCGACCCACATTGCGCACGCCAAGCATCCAGTCGTTGATAAACAGCGACAGTACTTTGCATTCCAATCAGATCGAGGCGCATCCCAGTTTGACAATATTCAGATTTTCACCGGCAGCCAACGCTCCAGCACTGAATCAGATCGGCAAGCCATACTGGCCCAGGCAACTCGCAACCCTGTCCCAAAGACACTGCAGGAACAATTCGCCCTTGAAAAAGTGAATGCGCACGAGCGACTGTTTCAAAAGGATCCCGAGTACCGTCGTCTGATCAACGCAGTTGATCGCCTGGACCAGCAAAAAACTGAGCGATTTCCTGAAGTTTTCCAATCACACAAACAGATTAAAAAGTCAATCTCAGAGATTAGGAAGAAACTTCATGCCGAAGATCCCCAATACAAGGACCTCCTTTTCGCAACCTATCGTGTGGCGAGGGAGATCGATCAATACGTCATCGCACAGCATCCCGAGTACGCTTCGTTACCTGCCAACCAACAGAAAGCAAGACTTGATAAATGGAATAAGGCGATGCGTAAACTGCCACAGGAAAAAGCAAAAGAGTACTTTGGTCTACTAGACAAACAACTGAGAAGCCAACGTCGACTTGAAACTGCTTATCCCCAACTTTTCGTCTCAGATGAGGAAATCAAACAAGCCCGAAACGCAAAACGTGAAAGCCTCAAAAACAGTCCCGAATTCCGCGATTGCATTGAGAAACGTGCAGAAGCATGGCGAGCTCAACAGGATTACCTGCTGACACACGACCCACAGCTGTCCGTTCTGAATGACCGCCAGCTTGATGCAAAGAACCGTTGAATACGACGATAATGCACCCGAGCCAAGACGCCCAACCTGGTTCAGGCCATCGCGTGTGATGCCCCATGCCCCGCCTGATTTATAAATCACCAATTCTTTTCCAGACGATGCTTTGCAAGACGATGCTTTACCCATTACTGAGTGCCTCGATGAGTTGACATCCGTGCTTGCCCAATCACAACCAGTGGTCCTGCAAGCCCCACCTGGTGCTGGCAAGACCACGGGTATTCCGCCGGCTCTCCTCAATTCTGGTGCTGCGGGAGATGGCAAGACCTTATTGATTCAACCCCGTCGCATTGCCGCTCGCGCTGCAGCCCATCGGCTTGCTGCCGCAATGGACTGTCGCGTGGGTCACACGGTGGGCTACCACGTGCGTTTTGACAAGCGACACGGCGAAGATACGCGATTGATCAGCATGACCACCGGCATGCTACTAAGACGAATGCAGTCCGATCCATTTCTGGAAGATGTTTCCTGTGTCGTACTGGATGAGTTTCATGAACGCAGTCTGGAAATTGATTTGGCGTTAGGCATGCTGCAACGGATCCGGACCTCACTGCGTCCTGAACTGCGATTACTGGTCATGTCAGCCACATTATCGCCTGAGCCGATTGCGCAATTCCTTGGCGATGCCCACACCATGATCAGCGAGGGTCGATCTTTTCCGGTGGATGTCCGTTATAGCGAGCAAATTTCGCAAGAGCCTATCGAACAAAAAATCATTCGAGCCTTGCCCAAAGTGCTTCAGGACACCAGCGGCCATGTACTCGTATTTTTACCTGGCATTGGAGAGATCAACCGAACACAACATGCCATCGGTTCGTGTTCGTGGGCCGAAGATTTCCAAGTTCATCGATTGTATGGCGATCTCCCCACCAGGGATCAGGATGAAGTACTCCGCAACTCGAAAAAACGTCGAGTCATTCTCTCTACCAATGTTGCCGAAACTTCACTGACGATCCCCGGTGTGACCGGCGTGATCGATTCGGGCCTGGTCCGCACGATGCAAGTGGACAATCAGATTGGACTACCCAAACTGCAGCTGGAATCGATTTCTCAAGCCTCAGCCGAACAACGTGCGGGCAGGGCAGGGCGGACCTCGCCTGGCGTGTGCTATCGCCTTTGGCCACTCGCCGTTCATCGTGCACGCCCCAGCAAAGATGCACCCGAAATCACCCGCTGTGACTTCGCCAACGCGTTGCTGATGCTATCCGTCTGGGGTGAACGCAATGTGTTCGATTTCCCATGGCTCACACCACCCACAACTTCATCAGTCAGCAATGCTCAAAATCTGCTCAAGCAACTTTCCGCGATCGACACAGAAGGCAGAATCACCCAACGGGGACGCCACATGGCCTCGTTCCCTATCCATCCCAGGCTTGCCTGTTTCATGCTGGAAGCTGAGCAGCTTGACATTATCGAAGACGCAGCACTTGCAGTCGCGTTGCTCACCGAGCGAGATCCGCTGAGAGGAATCCCGATCCAGTCCAGAACGATTCACGACTGTGACTTATTAGATAAAGTGGAACGCATGAAGGCGATTTTCAGGAACCAGTCTTCGCCCCATCGCCACTTGCCGGCGGTCAAAAATACGAAACGCATCGCCGAACAAATTCAGAAAGTAACCCGTCAGCGTTCAGACGTCCCTTCCCTCGAAAGCTCAAACCGTGCCACTGATCATCCGCTGCAACGCGCGTTGCTTTCTGCTTTCCCAGATCGAGTTGCAAGACGGCGCGACGACGACCCGAGAAAGGGAGTGATGGTGGGCGGTCGTGGTGTTCGACAAAGCAAACGCTCTGCAGCCATCCAGGGAGAATTATTCCTCTGCCTGGACATTGATTCACAAAGCAAAGAAGCCAGTGTTCATCTTGCATCGGGCCTGAAAAAAAACTGGCTTGACCCGACTCTTATTCGGGAAATCGACGAACCTTTTTTCAACAGAAGTCTGTCCGCTGTGGTTGCCCGCCGGAGAACCTACTTTCAGGATTTATTGCTTTCAGAAACACCGATTGAATGCAAACCCAATGAGGAAACCACTGAAATTCTTGTTAAGCATGCTCGTCTGAATCTGGATCTCTGTTTCCCAAGCAGTAAAACGACCAATCAGTTCATCGAACGCGTGCGTTTCCTTGTTCAACACATGCCGGAGTTGGAAATCCCTGATTTGGATCCCAAGTCCATCGACGATGCATTGGTCGAACTTTGTGTCACCCGCACTTCGTTTTCGGAACTTGCAAAGGCTCCGTGGCTGGATCACCTCCGCTGTCGTTACCAGTACGAACAGATTCGTTTGATCGACTTGCATGCCCCCGTGGCGATGACAGTTCCCAGTGGCAACGAACACTCGATCAGTTACGAACAAGGCAAACCACCACGGATGAATGTCCGCATCCAGGAACTCTTTGGCTGGCCACAAACTCCTCGAGTTGCAACTCGAGTCCCCCTTCAGTTACATCTGCTTGGCCCGAACCACAGACCACAACAAATCACTGACGACCTAGCCAATTTCTGGTCAGAAACCTACCTTCATGTCCGCAAAGATCTCCGTCGCCGATACCCAAAACATCATTGGCCGGAAGATCCATTGAACGCTACCCCAACCCGAAACGGCCTGAAACCAAGACACTGACAACCATCAGGTCCAAATCCCTTGTCTGATCTGAATATGGAAATCAGCCCTAAGTTCTTGCACAGAAAAACAACCATTCAACAGCATGGCAGAAACAAACCTAATACAACTACGTGATGTATCACGCGTCGACAGCAACAGTGGCAGGCAGCTACTGAGTTCTATATCCATGACGGTCAGTGCGGGCGACAGGTTTGGCCTTGTAGGCGCCAGTGGCAGCGGAAAATCGACACTCTTGCGATCCATCGCGATGCTTGACCCATTCTCCGGAGAACTGCTTCACCACGGAATCCCGATCACTGATGATGCGATCCCGGGCTACCGACGCAAAGTCCTTTATCTTTCACAGCGTCCGTTTTTCACTGGCGGAACAATCGAAGAGAACCTTCGACTACCGTTTCAGTTCAAGTCTGCAATGATCAACACCACAAGTACGTCATATCAGCCAGATCTCGTTGTTTCTGAACTGGATGCATTTGAACTGGCCCCCGACATTTTGAATCGTTCGTCCGAGTCTCTGAGTGGTGGAGAACAGCAGATGATCGCACTTATCCGTGCGTTATTGATGGAACCGGAAATCCTTCTGCTGGATGAACCCACGGCTGCCTTGGACCCTGACTCCCGTGACAAATTCGAAGCCAGAATCCACAGTTGGCACAAGGCGTCCAACAGTGAAGAAAACACAGGAAAAGCATATTTGTGGACGAGCCATGATCCAACACAAGTCGAGCGGATGACGCAACAGATTATAGCCATGAACCACGGACAACTGACGCTGACAACCGGAACCGCCCCGGATGGGCACGACATGAATCGCCCTGCAAATGCACAGCAAGTAGAGCCTTCTGATGATTGACGTACAGACACTTGCTTCATTAATCCCGAACATCAACGATGCATATCTGTTCGGACAGTTCCTGGAACCACGCCGACAGGGTGACATCTCGCTGTCTTGGTTCGAAGTAAGCGTTGCAGCAACCCTGCTGCTGATCAACGCGATCATTTCGCTGCAACTCGGGCTTGGCATGGCAAAACGCATTGCCACAAGTTCGGTCCGAATGACCATTCAATTGGCCATTTTAGGATTGGTATTGAAGCAAATCTTTGAACTCGGACAACCAACTCCCGTTCTTGGATTGGCTGCCGTGATGACCGTGATCGCGGGGGTCTCTGCTGTCAAACGAATTGACCATCGCTACCCGACCATTTACCGCAATTCCATCTTTGCAGTCTGGACCAGTGCATGGGTTGTTACCTCGATCACAGTCTTGCTGATCGTCCGTCCACAACCTTGGTACAGCCCACAGGTAGTCATTCCTCTTTTGGGAATGGTGTTGGGAAATTCACTCACGGGAATTTCCCTGGGACTCGATCGTTTCCTGAGCGAACTGAGAAACCACCGTGGTGAAGTTGAGACCATGCTCGCGTTGGGAGCCACCCGTTGGGAAAGTTGCCGACGTGTCTTCATCGAGGCCACACGCACGGCGATGATCCCCATTCTCAACACAATGTCCGTCGCTGGCATTGTAAGTATCCCCGGAATGATGACCGGACAATTGCTGGCAGGTGCTGAACCCATCGATGCAGTCAAGTATCAGATCATGATCATGTTTGTGATCGCAGCAGCGATTGCGATCGGAGTGGTACTGTCGCTTGCTTTGAGTTATCGAAGTGTAACGAACTCAAAACACCAAATTCAATGGAACCGGATCCACCGTCGTTGAATCGACGGAAAACCTGTTACCTGCTCCTATCAAAGCTCTATTGCGACCCTTGCCACGTTCGCCACTTTCCATACATCCGATGCCGATCGAGCCTGCGTCTTGACGACGCAGAAACAGCCCCGACCAAGTCAAAACTGGAAGTAGACAAACGGTCGAAAATCTCTCGGCGCGTACAACACCAACGCCCAAATCATCACCGTAGCGAGAACCGGCGAATACCACGCATTGATCGGAAGTCGCATCGCACGCCGCAAAGGAGTGCACCACGCGACATGTTCAATGACGCAGCAAAGCAAGGCTGCAATCGCTAAAGGTGGATACCAATTGACTCCGTCCGCAAAACTCAACATTCGCTGTAGCACGCCAGTAGCGGTCGCCAAACTATCACTGCGAAAAAGCACCCATCCAGCCAGAACGACCGACATGGTGAGGAACCAACTGACGGGACGGGACAATTTGTAACCAACGGAATTTTTGAAGGCTCGCTCAAACGCAAGGGCAAAGCCATGCCAAATACCCCACAACACAAACGTCCATGCCGCCCCATGCCACAAGCCCCCTAACGTCATCGTGATCATCAGGTTTCGGTAAGTCACCCACTGACTGACACGACTTCCCCCCAAACCGATGTACACGTAGTCGCGAAGCCAACGAGACAGCGTCATGTGCCAACGGTGCCAGAACTCGGACATCGAGCCCGATAGATAAGGATGCCTGAAGTTGACAGGAAACCGGTACCCCAGCATTTTTGCTGCACCGATGGCAATATCACTGTAGCCGGAAAAATCGTAGTAAATCTGGCCCGCGTATGCGAACACCACAATCCAGATCGTCACGCCGCTGTAGAGATCTGGTCCTGCAAAGACCACATCAACCGCTTCACCAAGACGATCAGCAAGCAACACTTTCTTGACAAGACCACGCAACATCTGCTGCGCACCTGAGTAGCAACGCCGTTTGGAAAACTTCGGCACTGTTGCCAATTGCGGCAGCAATTCGCGGGCACGAACAATCGGCCCCGCGACCAACTGTGGAAAAAATGCGACATACAAAGCAAAGTCAATGAAGCGATTGACGGGTTTCAACACACCTCGATAAACATCAATCGTGTAACTGAGCGTTTGAAACGTATAGAACGACACACCCACCGGAAGAATGATGTTTAACGTCTCACCGCTTAAACCGATCGCCTGCAACGCTGGACTTGCTGAGTCAATGAAAAAATTGAAGTACTTGAAAAAACCAAGCACACCAAGATTGACGACCAAACTGGTCATCAGCAAAACGCGGCGTGCCGTAGTGCCTGTCGAGCGAACCATACCTCTGGCAATGCAATAATCGACGACTGTTGACAGAGCAAGCAGACTGCAAAAACGATAATCCCAGTAGGCATAAAAGTAATAACTGGCGATCAACAGCACTGCATTCCGCGTTTTCCGCCCGCGGCACAACCATGCAGCGATCAACACACATAAAAAGAAAATCGGAAATTCGAATTGAGTGAACAGCATCGGACTCAATCCCTGCTTTCGGGATTAGACAGAGTTGACTCAACTCGCGGGGCTGATAACCCTTCAACCAGTCTGGCTGCTAAAACCCGATTGCCCACCTGATTTAAATGACCTGAGCCGATGCGGCCATTGTGGAATCCATGTGGCCAACGTCCATCGGATGCAACAGAACTCCGCAACTCGTCTCTGGCATCCACAACAATCATCCCCAGTTTCTCAGCAGCTTTTTGAAGCAACAGAAACTGATCTGCTGTCGGATCCTGCCAACGAATTCTGCCATCGGCTATCTGAGGTGCCAAAGGAGCGTACAACAACACGATCGGCAGTTCCGTCGCATCCCTGATTGCCGTCAGAGCATTCAACCACAAAGCACTGTCATCACGACTCAACGGGTTGCCTGACTGCTTACTCTTTTCAGCTTGAATATTGGTAACAAGTGGAGAACTGGCATCGCCCACTGGTCCGACAGTAAACCGTAAACGTCTCGGAGTTGCTCCATCTGGTTCGCGCAACACATTCCTAGCAGCCTGAATCACAAAAGCCGGCAGTTTAGCTGCCAGAGCGGAATTGGCCGCGGAGGCATCATTTGCTGATGGTGATGCAACGGGTGCTTCGACCGCAGCCAACAAGTCTGTTGGCTCCACAACAAGAATCACATGCTGGTCGATACCAAGCTGTTTTTCTACTCGCGGCATCTGGGTAACCCAATCCGCAGCATCTTCGCCACTTCGGGCCAAGGGATAAACATTCAAGTCACCGTTCGACGCACTTTCAATTTTCGCGAACAGCTTGTCGGCATCATCAACAGAAACACCCTCTGCCTGCGAGTCACCCCAAAGCGCAATCTGCAACGGTGACCTTTGCATTTGCGACAACTCTTCGGATCTTTCGCCCGACAGCACTGAGATGCTTTTCAGCCCCGTTATTTTGCCTGGCATTCCCAAAGGCCCGATCGAAGTATCGGCATACCCTTCGCTTCGCCAACGATATTCGGAGCCGGGCGGGAGGGTCCAGACACCACGCACTGAGTCAGACTTCAGTGGAAGATAGCTTCGCAGGAAGAATGGCGAAGTCACTGCAATCAAACTGGTACCCACTGCGGCACCAATCACCCAACGCCAAAGCAGCGTCGAAATGGAATGCGATTCTAATTCAGGCTGCAGTTCTATCGAAGCAGATTTCATGACAGCCACCGCATGGGGCAGAGATTCTCAAGCCCAAACTTTTAATTAGTTGGATTTCAACGATACCGCTCAGCCACTCCAAACTCAGATCTCGAACAAAATGGAACCCGAAAGAATCAAGCCTACACAACAAGCGATCGAAGAACACGATAACCAGCAGGCACGCGACTGATTTTGTCATTTCGCAACCATGACGTCACCAGACATGACTACAGAATCCACTCGAACACGGGCTGCCCCGGCGTCTCTAAATCGCAACCCCAGAGACGCTCATGGCATTTTGAATTCATGGCCAGCGGATGGGCCGCTGCCATTCGACTATCTGAAGCGTTAGCAGGTGATTCACCGCATCTTGCCGTTGCACTGACGCTCGAAGCGGGTTCAGTCTTCGACAACGACCACTCGAACGGTGTTCATCGTGTCACCCTGCTCGATCGAGTCAACAACATCTTGCCCTTCGAGCACTTTTCCGAAGACGCTGTGACGATCGTCGAGATGCGGGCAAGGAACGTGCGTGATGAAAAACTGGGAACCGTTGGTGTTCGGTCCAGCGTTCGCCATCGAAAGAACACCGGGACCATCGTGCCGCAGTTCAGAATCAAACTCATCTTCAAACTTGTATCCTGGTCCGCCCATCCCGGTTCCATCAGGGCATCCACCTTGGACCATGAAGTCGGGAATCACTCGGTGGAACGTCAGTCCATCGTAATACTCCTTACCGCACAGCGTCTCAAAGTTCCCGACCGTCTTGGGAGTTTTCTCCTCAAACAGTTCAAGTCGAATAGTTCCCTTGCTGGTCTCAAAAATTGCCTGTTTCATCGGTAATCAAATCTCTCATTAGTGTTCTGCTCGCAGTTGGCGAGCTCAAGGTAAAACTTCAGGTTTACGTTCACAGGCCCGATGGGCCCAATGCTGAGTTAACTCAGCGTTGCAGGGCTTGTTTGCGGAGTGCACTGCCCACTCAATTCAGGTGATACTCGAGGCACTCGATCAACCAGGGACGCTGAGTCCCAGTTTCTGAGTCCCAGTTTCTGAATACAAGCATCTGAAAATCCGACGACCAATTAAATTCAAATGCTTGTAGCAAGGAACGAGCAGGCCCGACGAATTACTTCGGCGAGTTTTCTTTGGCATCATCAGTCGCGTTTTCCTCTGGATCAGCATCTCCGGCGTTCGGCTGAGGGGTATCAGAATCATCAACGGTCCCGCCCGAGCTGAGATCACCCTCATCGATGAAATCACCAATGTCCATATCTAAATCCAAGTCGACACTCTCGTCAGCCTTTCCCAAGGCCTGAAGCGGAATCCTTTCCCCACTAGGAAGAACCAAAGTACCTGAATTAAATGCCTCTGGGTTACCAGCTTCCGGCATCAACAAGAGCGTCCCCTCGCCCTTTGAACCTTTGATCTCGAAGCCCATGGGTGTCTGGTCACCAGCCTGCTCAGCTGCTTCCGCGGCCTCTGCCGTCGCGGCAAAATCCAGAGAACAAGACTCGACCTTACCAATGTGCTCCACAATGGCGGGATCATTTTCCACCTGTGTGATCACTACCTGGCCAAATGCATTCGTTCCAAAGTAGAAAACAGCGACCCCGCCACCGCAGCAGACGAGGAAAAACAGCAAAAATACAATCACTACCGCGATCAAACAGCCTCTCTTCGACTTTGGTGGAGGAGCCTGAGCAGGTTGCCCACCAGCTCCGGCAGAGAAATCATTGTCAAAGGCATCGTTGGGGCTAATGGACATGGTTGATTCGCTCCAGAAGTTTGCAACAGTTAGAGGGATCAGCAACTCGACGTTCAAGGCTTTGAACGCTCAGTTGTTGGAATGCAGTTTTTAGGGATTCAGTCGAATCGCGACCGGTTCACGATTTTTGGAAAGCGAGCACGGGACCTTGGACAGGGGATCCGTTGCGATTGCGATTAGAGATGACGCACATCCTGCGAAACACACGACTTCTCGTATGTAATTAGAACGATACCGCAAGCTGGCTCATAGGCGACATGCGATGAAGCCTTCCCGTTAAAACGGAAGTGCTGCCAGTGCAGACCATTTCAATCCATTCAATCCACCGAATTCTGCTATGGAGGCCACTTTTAACGAGCCAGGTCATTAGCCTCATCGTGCCCCGAGACAAATTCGAGACAAATTCTCTGTCGCTCGCCGGAACGAACGGGTTCCTCTGCTGTTGAGCAAACCCTGTTGAGCAAATTTTTTTCTGAGCCTCGATTCTGAGCAGGCCAAGGCCGTATCTTCTGCTCGCTTCGGGGTACAAAAGCAAATTATGTGGTCTTTGTGGCCAGGCCAATGACAAGCGATTGAGTTTTCTCGAAGAAGCCAAGATATCCCAAGAGCCTCATAATTTATCGCAAGAAGGGTATCCATTCCCCTCGCCTACCAAATACCCCAGCGATAGAAGCCTCCTCAGCTCAGACTGGCACTGGCGTACTTACTACCCTTGAGCGACCGCTGCGGTAAATCAACGCACACACGGACTCATTTGCGAGGCGGCTCGTCGATCGGCCCAGCAGTACATCTGGCCCACTTTGGCGCAGCACAGGCAATCAAACCTGCCGTTGGCATCGGATCGTCAAAGCCAACATGATCGCGCTGCTTTGCCAGAGCGTGGCGGTAGCACTTTCGCTTGGCTGGAATTTGGTTATTTTGAGTGCTTCCGAAAGGCAACGCGTGAGGGATCGGCGTCCTGTCTCTTCCGGTTGCACGTCCGTTCGGCGACAGCTGGTGCTGGGTGTGGTAGGTAGATTTGCG
>NZGD01000086.1 GCA_002690925.1 Rhodopirellula sp. | reverse complement strand
GCCCAAGAAATGTTACCTGAGAGGCATCGTATGGGTTTCTTGTGCGCTCCAAGTGGGAAACAGGTGCAAACATTTGTTTCCACTGAGTCTAGAAAAGTGCCAATGCCGGGTTCTCGACGATCGGAGATAAACTAGAGGCGGCTCGAGGGAGATTAGTTGACCACCCCGCTTTCATGGGCGCTTGGGAAAGTAAGTTGCCGCTTTCTCACTCTCGATGCTAAGGCCGTTATTTACCGATTCAAGACCGTGTGGAGTTAAAAGAAGGCCACCGCAGGATTTAAGATGGCCTGCTTCTATTCGGGCTATTTGCATCTCCAGTCGGGGGGGGGACCTTGGGGGTTCGTGGAGACTCGATCGAGTATGGAATTGATATGACAATTCGAATCTAGTGGTTTCATAATTGAGGTATCAAAAAACACAAGTTGAGGCTTTCAATCTGTGATTGAATTTTTGGGAAAGCTTTTACTGGGCTCGCGATTGCCTCGCCAGCAGAAAATGATTCTGCAGGACTTATCGTGATCGATATCTTCAGGACGGAATTTGCAGTTACTGAATCGAGATCGCTCCACAATCTGGTGCCACGCTTCCAATTCACTTCTGTGGGTCATTCGCTTTGTGCGATAGCCTGTTTCAGTTCTTGAGTCCATTTCGCATCCCTGTGACTTGGCAACTACCCAAGGGATAATCATGCCGGCAGTCAACTTCCCAGTTTTAGGAACATTACTCAGCATTATGATTACCGCGCTAGTGGGGTGTGATTCTCGGGCACAGAGAAGCGAAAATCTCAAGCAGATCGGTCAGGCTCTCCATTCCTACCACTCAGCCTACAAGCAACTCCCCAGTGCTGATGGCTGGTGTTCAGCAATTGCTCCGTACGTGGAAAATGAGACCAAAGAGAAACTGCCACCTCTGGGAGCAGCAGAACAACTTCCTGCCTGTTTTCAGTCCAACGCGGAGAATGGAGGCGAGACCAATATCTTTGCGGTCGTGGATCCAAGTTCTGTCTTCCCGCCACCTCCAACCAAAGCGATCAGATTCAGGGACGTGTTTGATGGTCTCGCTAGCACCATGTGTATGATTGAGTTGCCAAATCGCGATGGCGTAAGCCGTGACGATGCAAAGGTTACGCCTGATGATGCTCTTGTTGCGTTACAGCAGGTGGAGTCGGGCCGTGTCGCGCATGTTCTCATGTGTGATGGGGCAGTAATTCCGTTTGTGCCAGAGATTTCCCCTGCGTTGTTTAGATCGTTAGTCACTCGAGCTGACGGAGAGACAATAGAAATGTTTCTTCAGTGAAACTGGCAAACTCAATTCATCCGCTGACCGATATTTTTCGACGCACCTTTTGCAGGGAAAAGGTCCCGCAAGTACGAGCGAAAGATCATCCGCAGCAGGTTGACTCAAGTTCCATTTTATTCGGTTGGGTCCAACCACGGTCAATCTCCTTCGGTCCCGGTTGGCCGTTTAGATTGAGTCGAAGGGCAACCCAGATTTGTTGGCCTTGTTCGCGCGGTGAGTCCAGCTGCGGTTTTTTATGACAGTGTTGCGACTGACTGCCAGTGGGTTTGGTTGGTGTCGCAGCTTTTATCGTCTTGAAAGTGTGGTCACGATCGTAGGATAATCGGATGGCCGCACAGGCTATTGGGCCAGCGGAGTGCGGCGGATATGAACTGTCAGTTCGCCGGCATTGTCTGCCAGTCTGTTCCAATCATCTTGGCAGCGAAGGAACAGTTGCCCTTGGATCGGCGATACAAAACTTTTCAACTTGCCAATGGGAAACGGATCAGAAAGTTTGAAGTTGTTATAAATCACTGCCACCAGTTGACCACGTCCGACTTTGTCACCATCAGCATCGTATTCACCACCATCTTTCGCAATCTTCCAATTTCCGACGGCGGCAAGGTCGTAGGATGCATCTGCTTCAAGTTGTACCCCAGTCGCCTGCCAACCCAACAAAGCCGAAACTTTGACCTGCGTTCGTCGCTTGCCAGCTAGGGGGTTGAATTTGCGGTTCCATTGCCAAGCACAAAGGTCAGCGCGGTATCCATTGTCCAGTTGGTCAAGAAACAAGTCGTATTCAAATGCGAGCTGCTGCGCGGTGGGACCGTAAACGACTTCGAAACTTGCACCTTGCTGGTTCTTCATTAGGGCGATCGCAAGTGGCTTGAATCGGTCGGAATAATTGGGGTTGTTTGCCAGTAGATGGCATAAGGCCCACCGCCACGCATAGTCCTGCCATGTTCCGGGGTCCGTTCTACCCGGTACGGCGATTTCAAGCAATTTGCGTTTGGGTTGGCTACCTTGCAAATAGGCGATGACACGCGGGTTGATATCCAAGGCTTTTTTATCAAACTTCCAGTACTGTCCCATTTCTGCCAAGCCTTCGGCCAGCCACGTGGGACCCGTTGAACCGAACGCAAGGTGACAAAATCCATGGGTGCACTCGTGTTGAATGACACCATGGTCATCGCATGAATACAGTACTGCTCGATGTCGATTCCCAAGTGACGAGTTGAAACAGATGCCAGCTTCGTTTTGAATTTTGGCAATCCCGGCGGGTTCTTTCAACAAGCCGTCAGGCCAACCAGCCAGATCGTGGACGATAAAGCCCTCAACGATCCCACTGGGTACCTGCCCAAAATATTGTGACAGAATCATGACCATCGTTTCCAGCTTGTCGAGAATGATCCGTGCTTGGCGTTCCGATATGTCTGTCATGAAGGCATAGTGCTGTGAACGAATCAGCCGGGGTTTTTGAGGTTCGTCAGATAGATGTCGATACTTGGCGAGTAGTGCATCGTCAACGTTCGCTCGTGCTGTTGTTCTGTTGCTGACTGCGATCTCAAGTGATTTGGCAACGATGTCTCCTGTGTCCAGGCGTACTGCAACCAGTTTCGTTACCTTGGATCCGGCTCCAGCACGCCCTATGTCATCACTGGTGAACCCTACGGCGGCGTCTTTCGCAAGTGGAATGGATAAGGTGAATTTTCTTGTAAATCCATTATTCGCGGGAATCTTCACGACCAAGCGGTCATTCGTCACTCGACTCAATTCAGCGACGATCTCGCATGTTGAGTGGTCACTGGGTTTGTTTCCCGCTTGAATAACTTTGATTCCATTGGCCTCGTCATTACCTGTCACAAGGGAAATCTCAGCAACCTCACCCGTGGTGCGTCCTAGCCGATTTAAATTGCACTGGAATCGGATGTTTTGACCTGCCTTCAAATCATCCACCACGTAACTTCCAGTGACAATAATTTCTGCGGGAGATCGGAGGAACTGGCCGCCTGCCAATCGTACGCTTTCTTTGTCCATGGATTGAACGCGCACGGTATAAGCTTTGCCGGTATCATCTTTCACGACGAGTGTATTGCCGGAGACAGATTCCACAGTTCCAGCAATGGAAATGGTTTCCTGAACCACAAGCTGTGATAACCCCACGTTGGCGCCAAACGCGAGCGCTAATAATGAGGTGGTCAACAATACAAGTCGCGGTAGCTGCATATAGGCTCTCATATCTTGGAAAAGCTGCTAACGTCGCACCGTACCCCACCCGAGCATGAGTAGCTAGACCTCAAGTAGGATTCTGTCATTCTCAGGTCGATGGAGGGAACATCGCAAAGGCCGTGGGGCTAAGCCGAACGGTAAGCCGGCAACATGGATTCAAGACACGCTTGTTCACAGCTTGCTATCTTGCTCGGGGCGTCACCCGAAGTGAGCTGGGGACCGGCTCCTGGTGCATTCATGGGCCAAGGCGCTAAATCCTTTCACGTTCATTCACGCGGGAATTCACTGCAAGCGGGGCTGCATGCGGCATAGAGGTGCTATTTTCAATGCCCACTGGCTGAGACGCTTTGACGAGTTTGGAGTCTGTGATGACCCAAGGAGTCAATTTCTGGTGGGTACCTGGGACAGTGGAAATCAAATCACCCAAGGGCATTTCAGCGCCGCATTGTTTTTGGGAAACACTTTGGAGTTGGCATTTCGAGTTGACTTCGGTGCCTTAATCAGGCGTGCTAAACCATAAAACACAAGACTTTTTGTAATGCAACATTGCGGTGAAATGCACACATGCAATTTTTTGAGCAGATAAAGTGTAACTTTTGCTCATTTGACGTTATTTACTTTTAGTGAACATCATCCTCCGAGGTTCCCGCGCAGAATGCCCGATCATCAATTTGAGTTTGTTCAATTATTGACGTCTCACCAGGGACGCTTATATGCGTATGTGCTTTCCTTGCTCGGCAATGTTGATCAGGCTCGCGACGTGATGCAGGAAACTAATAAGGTTCTGTGGCAGAAGTCCAGTGATTTTGAACTGGGGACGAACTTTGCTGCATGGATGATGAGGACAGCGTACTATCAGGTGATGGCACATCGCCAGAAATGCGCTCGTGAACGTCTGGTTTTTGATGATACTGTGACTGCGCAGTTGGCGGCTGCGTCAGAGGTGAGAACTTCGCAAATGGAACGAAGGCAGACACTGTTACAGGATTGCTTGAAAAAATTGTCCGATAAGAATCGTTGCCTGATTAGGGCACGGTACCAAGACGGGTATGAATTGGCGGTGATCGCTGAAAAAATGAACCGAAAAACTAACGCAATCAAGCAGGCTCTGTTTCGAGCTCGCGCCGCACTGATCGAATGTGTGCGGGCCAATTCGGAAGAGTCGATCACCGGAGATGCGCCGTGAATCAGCCGGAGGTTCCCCCAGGCTTGCAACCATTACTGATGGAAGTGATTGACGGAACACTCGATCCTGAAGCAGCCTCGCAGTTGCAGGAACTTCTCCGAACCGATCCCCATGCGATGTCGTTGTATATCGATTTCTGTGAGATGCATGCAGCATTGGCATGGGAAAACGGTCAAGTCATTGCCGACATTACGCCTGCAGTGGTAGACCACAAAAGAACATGGATCCGGTCCGCCCCGCTGTTACGGATGGTCGCGATCGCCGCAACGCTACTTGTGATTGCAAGTAGCGGTTGGTTGCTGAGGCATTCCAATACGATGCCGACTGGTCCAGTAGTTGCATCGATCGAGCAGAGCGTGCATGCCACGATCTTTGCGGGCAAAGGTGAGTGGACACAAGACGAAATCCGTGCGGGACTGTATGTGTTGAAACAGGGTCTGGTGCAAATTAAGTACGCAACCGGCGTGACTGTTTACTTGGAAGCCCCGGCAAAATTCGAAGCAGTCGATGGAAAACGCATGGTGCTGCATGAGGGCCGACTGTCAGCCAATGTCCCCCCTGAAGGTGTCGGTTTTACGGTCGAGACAGAAGAAGCAGAGGTGGTTGATTTTGGGACAGAGTTTTCCGTCGAGGCGCTGGGGGGTCAGAGCGAAGTGCATGTGTTTGACGGGCATGTGCGTGTACAACCAAAAGATTCGGTCGATCAGCCATCCGAAGCAGTGGACCTGTGGACTGACGAGGCCGTTCGCATCGCTGATACGACGCGACAAGCTTCAGGAATCGATTTGGCGAGGTACCGCTTCATTCGTAGCATCAAAGAGCCCAAAGCGGCGTATGTCGATGCGGTGCGTGATCTGAGTCCTACAGCCTATTATCGCATGCCGATTCGTCAGCAAGGATTGCATTGTTTTCCGGAAGAGTATTCTGGTCAGGTCCTGACCGGTGAAGGTCGTCGGCCTGCCTGTGCGCCAGGCTTTTCAGGCGGATCGCTGCGCGTAGGTGGTCGATCAATCGGACGTGGTGCGATCGTTCATAATGCCCCAGAGATCGCAAGTGAATTTACAATCATGGCTTGGGTGTATGCCGAAGGACGTGCCAGGAACGCGGTGTTGGCGACTAACATCACAAAAAACAACGGCTGCTTCACGTGGATGCTTGATGATGACAGCGGCCGACTTAAAATCAGGTTGCGGGATCAAGAGGGTGAACTGGTGGAGTGTGTGACGCAAGAAACCATCGAATTGAAAAAGTGGCACCACTTTGCCTGCACCTACGACGGTGACATGCTGACACTGTTTCGTAATGGCGAAATGATTCAATCACAACCGTGTGAATCACTTGCTGAGTCTCGTGGATCGCCACTCCATTTCGGAACGAACTGGCGAGGAAAGCATCGCTGGGAAGGTCGTATTGATGAGGTTGCGATCTTTGACAAGGCGCTGAGTCACCAGGAAATTGACAGCCTCATGGTGCATCGTGATCCCAGCCAACTGTAAGAATTGACCTTCACGAATGACCTTCATAATGATTCGAAGTTTGCCAATCAAAAAAGGCATGGCATGAACACCGAACCGCGAAAATGGCGACAAGCCGCACCCGTTCTGCTCACCGTTGTTTGTTTATTTTGTGCTCCCGGTTTTCTGCGCCCTTCAGCTTTGGGTGAGGATGGTAAGAAAACCACGCGTTTGGAGAAAAAAGCGCAGAGTCGTCAGCAACGAGCTGAAAAGCGAAGCATGAAAAAAGCGGAAGCAGACAAACCAGCCGACGCGGCGACGCAACCTGATCCCAAATCGGGCATTGAACCGGTGGAACGAAAAATTACCAGTGAACAGGTCTCGATCGCTGCAAAGAAAATTGATGCATTGGTGGTCGCCAACCTCAAAAAACACAATCAAACTCCTGCGCCGCCAGCCGATGAATTGGTTTTACTCAGACGTGTCTATCTGGATGTCATTGGTCGTATTCCAACCGCCATCGAAATGGAACGCTTTCTGTCGCTCAGGAATCCTGACCGGTTGAATAACCTGATCGACGAATTGCTCGATTCGCAGGGACACCGATCGCATCTGTTCAACTACTTTGCCGACATGTTGCGAATCTCCGATGAGTTTTATCGAGTCGGGACGACGCACAGCTACCAAAGCTGGCTCAAGCAACAGATTCGCGAGAATCGACCTTGGGACGCCATGGTTACCGAGATGATGACTGCCGAAGGATCCTTCGGAAATCACGGGGCGGCTGGCTACCTGCTTCGTGATGCGGGCATGCCGCTGGACAGTCTCTCCAATACTTTGACCACCTTCATGGGAGCCAACATTGCCTGTGCGCAATGTCATGATCATCCATTTGCTGACTGGTCCCAGGACGACTTTTATAAAATGGCTGCCTTTTTTGGGACAACGCGATTCGAGAGAGATGATAGCCGAAAACCCGCCAGATCGATTGCTACAAACGAATTCAAAAAATCCACTCTGGTAACCCTGCTGCAGCCAAATCTGTCACGTGTCGTCTTCGAAAAGGGTCGCTCGCTGAAGTATCCCGAAGATTATCAGTACGATGATGATCTGCCCGGTAAAAAAGTCATTGCCAAGTTCATCACATGGGAAGACACACCGACTGTGCCAGTCGCTGCCAAAACGAGTTCGCCAAGAACACTGCGAACCCAATTCGCAAATTGGATGGCTTCCAAGGGGAACCCGCGATTCGCTTCGGCGATCGCCAACCGGATGTGGAAGCGATTTTTTGGAGCTGCCGTTCAGGAACCGATCACCGACCTGGATCAGAAAGAGCTTGCGACCAACCCTGAGTTGTTGGCTTTTTTGAGCACCGTGATGTGTGCAGTCGATTTTGACCTGCGTGAATTTCAACGGGTGCTTCTGCGTACCAATATCTATCGACGACAAGCCTGCCCGACACCTGACGAAGGGGTTCCATTCCGATTTGCCGGACCCATGCTCCGACGGATGACAGCCGAGCAGGCGTGGGATTCGATTGTGGTTCTCAACAGTGGAACCGAACCCGAAGAATATGTCCGTGATTTGGGTCCTGAAATCGCTGAACTGGTCATACCAGCGTTTGTGATTCCCGAGACCAAAGAAGGTTGGGACGCTGAAAAACGTGAACAGGTCTTCGCCCACGCTCGCAATGTGCTGACTCAACGTGGTGTCACCGAAGAACAGATGGGTGCGGGAGGTCGTGGTGTCTTTTCTTCTAAATCAAAACGCAGGGGCGTCAATTGGATACGGGCAAGTGAGTTGACGCAGCCCGCGAGACCTGACCACCTGTTGCGCATCGCTGGACAGTCCGATCGGAATGTACCCGACGACTCTGCCACCGAGGGTGGCATCACGGAATCGCTGGCCATGATGAATGGAGAAGCAGCCGATGCCGTGACCGGAAATCAATCACTGGTCATGCAGCAGGCTGCACTTCGCAGTCAGCATGCAGACAAAGTGGATTTCCTGTATCGGAGTTTTCTGACGAGAAGTCCAAGCAGAGCTGAAAAACAGATCTGTGCCAAAGTGTTTGACATGCGAATGGGCATCGGCGACATCGCGTGGGCGTTGCTGAACAGTCGCGAATTCATGTTCATTCAATAACAATACCGAGGACTGACCATGATGGATGATCCACTTCTTAAATTCGATTCCGCGACCCGGCGACATTTTGTGCAGCGGATGGCGGCGACTGCGTTTGGGCTGAATGTTTTGCCCGCCGCAAATTTGCTGGCTGCCGAGTCCGATGAGATTCCCACCAGCGGGCCCGGTTTTGGTTCGGCCAAAAGCGTGATCGTTTTGCAGCTCAATGGTGGAGTGAGCCACATTGATACGTTGGATCCCAAAAAAGGGAATGGGCCCGGCAAGGCGATCAACACCGCGGCCGATTTTCAGGTCACTGAGTATCTGCCGCAAACCGCCAAAGTTGCGGACCGGATTTGCGTGCTGAGATCAATGGCCGCCGAAGTCGGTGTGCACGCCCCGGCCAAGTATGTCATGAGAACCGGATACACCGGCCGAGGCACGGTCGTGCATCCCAATATCGGCGCGTGGGCCCAGCATTATCTGGGACGCAGTCACGCCCAAATGCCAAGTACCGTGTGCATCAACCGACGCAGTGACCGGGGGAACGGCTTCTTTTCCAGCAGCCATGCGCCATTGGCCATCGGAGAGCCGAATTCAGGAATCGGTAACATCGAAGCTTTGACTGGGGACCATTTGATGCTGCGGAGAACACAACTGCTCAACGCACTCGATTCCGATTTTCGCAAGCGTTATCACGATAAGCAGGTCCAGGCTTACAACGGATTTTACGATGATGCGGTCACGTTGATGAAAAGCAGTGAACTCGAAGCATTTGATCTGAAAAAGGAATCGGCAAAGGTCCGTGAAGCGTACGGCAGTTCCCGCTTTGGGCAAGGCTGCCTGCTCGCCCGCAGGCTTGTGCAATCGGGCGTCCGATTTGTCGAAGTGGCCCACGAAGGGTGGGACATGCACAAAAACCTGGAAGACGATATCACTGAACTCACACCGGTCTTTGATCAGGCGTTCGCAGCCTTGCTGCAGGACCTTGAAAATCAGGGAATTTTGGATCAGACCCTTGTTGTTGTATCCACCGAATTTGGTCGGAAACCAAAGTTCGATGGCAACGGTCGCGGCCATCATCCGGTCTGTTTTTCCACGGTCCTCGCGGGCGCGGGAATCAAGCGGGGATACGTGCACGGAGCAAGTAATCGCGATGGCGGTTACGTTGATCGAGACGAAGTGACGATCGGCAACTTTCACGCCACCATCGGATGGGCCATGGGACTGCCCCTGTCGACCGAAGCCGTCTCACCCAGTGGAAGACCCTTCACCGTTGGCGATAAGGAAAAACCTGTCATGAATGTATTTGCATGACATAACATTTCTTCGTCCCTGAGCAGCAACGCCGCGGTCGATCAAAGCCGCGATTAGTCAACGCTCGCCCACAGCCACTCAGTAATTAAGATTTGTCGATCCCGGAACTTACTTCTCAAGCCGTCCACGATGCGATCATCCATTCACTTACTCATTCTTTGTCTTCTACCCGTCACCCTTCACGCCCAAAGTAACAGTAAGGGGTCGAGTAGTTCCGTGGTGGTCGGCGTGTTGAAGTCGGCAGAGGGGAATCAGTTTCAAGTGCTGCAAAGTGGTGGATTGCTTCGTCAACTCGTTGTCGGGCACAGGAGTCAGGTTCACTATGTTGGCATGCATGACAAGGCCGATCACCAACCTGTCCCTGGTTACGGTGTTAAAGCCAAGGTGGAAAAAGATGGCGGCATCAAGTCGATTCTCTTTACACAACCTATCGGCAAATTAGTGCCGTTGGGTGAAAGTCGGCTGATAATGTCAGAGCGTGAACTATTGGAAAAAATTGATGTGGATCGGAACGGAAAGGTCAGCTACGTGGAATTCGCACGTTCGATGTACAACTCGCCAAAACATGGACCGGACGGTTTTCGGAAGAATGACAAAGACGGCGACGGCGGGCTGAATCAAAAAGAGTTCAATCGCATTTTAAGTTCAGTAGCCTGGTGGAAATTGTCCCGGAAGACACCGGCTGACTGGATCGCGACGGCAGATAAAGACAACGATGGCAAATTGACGCTCGAAGAATTCAAAATGATTTGTATGAGTGGAAACCACATCGACAATAATTTTGGTCGCACTGACAAAGATAAGTCTGGCGACTTAAGCAGCAAGGAAGTGACTGCCTATATCAAATCCATTACACACAAGAAGTGAATACGAGACCTCCTACCGGGCCGAGGATGACGTTGAGATTTCGGTAAGGAAAGCAGGGAACACTTAGTTTGAATCGGGTAATCGTGTACTGTGCTGTTACGGTGGAGGAAGCAGACTACCGATTTAGACACTAATCACGTCTGTTCACCACCGGGCAATTTGCTAGGTTGTTTTGCTGTACAGTCACCTCGTGATTTTTGGTGCGTATCCAACAATGTGATTGCTTGAATCTGTGTTGCAAAGAAGTGCGATCCGGTCATGGTTAGGTTGGTTACTACCTGTAACGCGGGCGGCTTAATGATTGATTTGTGGTTGGTAAAAACACCCGCTGATGCCTAAAGACTGAATAACTTGACCTTGTGTCAGATGATTAAAAGGCCGTTGAATCCGATGTATGACAAAGACAGAATTATTTATCAACTTGAGCGTACCCGTGTGTTGTCTCTTCAGATGATTGAGCGTGTTCCGCACGATCAGTGGTTCGAAATGCCAACGGGGGTGACGCATGTTGCTTGGAATGTTGGACACATGGCAACCGCGGAATATTTTCTGGGAATGGTATTTGTTCGCGGTGCACGTGAAAATGATTGTGATTTAATTCCAGAAAATTTTGCAGAGCTTTTTGGATATGGTTCGGTTGCCAATTCTGATCCGACTTCCTATCCCAGCCCTTCGGAAATACTGGAGGTACTTGGCTCTGTTCACGCGACCCTACTCGACGAAATACGAGCGATGCCTGCGGAAGAGTTAAGTCAGCCTTGCAAATTTCTAGAAGGGGAGTTTGATCACCATCCAGTTTTTGAAGAAAAAGGCGGCGCGCTGGAATGGCTTGGCTATCACGAACACGTGCACATCGGAGCTATCGGGCTGTTGAGACGCGAGCTTGGATCGAAGCCAATCGAGTATTTTCAAGAATCTCGAGAAGGAAAACGCTTCGCTTAACGTTACGTTGATAGCACTTCTTCGATGAAGTTGATGCAATCACTGCGGTTAAGAAAAATCGGGCTCTTCCAAATGGATTCGCGTGAGGTGGGACCTGCAGAAATTCGGGAACTACTCAACGCTCATCAAATGACTAACGCCTATTCGAGATAGATGGATACACCGTTACCAGGATACCGCTGCCACAAATTGTGAAACCTATTATCGTGATGGTGTACAGAATCTTGTAGGGCTCTGGAATCAAAAAACGGAGAGCAAATAAAAGTACTGCAGTGGTGGCAGCCACGATTATCCAAAACGGTATCCCATATCGAGAAATATCATCAGGTTTGGAAGTCTTGCCGACAACTGTATTTTGTGGATCGAGCTGCTCCCCACTCCGGCGATCACCATTCAAGCAGTCACCGTCAAACTCTGCATTGTGTCCATCTGATTTATCAGAAGAACGAGGCGGAAGATTAACGTTGGCGTTGAGTAGTTGTCGTTTCGAATCACCTCCATTTTTGGCTTCTTCTGCTTCATTGTCGGTGTCTTTGAGGAGAAAGGCAGAGAGGATAGGCAGTAATCCCAAAAACAACATGGCGATGCAGAGAAGTTCAAGAGGATGCTCTTCACCGCGATAAGTCAGTCTGTATTTTTCCTCGACCAAGATGGCAAGGTAGCCCCAGAAAATCACCCAGACACATGCGAACATAACTGCCAAGAACCGGATCAAGTTCAATGGTAGAGCAGACGCTTTCGCCGTGGTCCTGCCCAGTACTTTCTGCCAAACGAAAATTCCAATGCCTGCTAACCTTGAGGACAGATAATACTGAAGTCTGCTCATCTGAACGTCCTTACGAGATGGTAAAAAAACATTGCTATTGGAATGTACATTTCCGACCGACCATCCCAGCAGAGGGCATCCACTGTGTTGTCCGAATCTTGTTGTCAAGCAGACTCCAGCAATTTACTGGTCAGGAATGATGATACCTGATTTGCCATCTGGAATCTGCAGGACGAGCAAGACATGAAGGATTCCATTGAGTGTTTTGTAGGTAATTGTGTTGCCAGATTTTCAACTTTATCGAGTGCGTTTGTTCCTGTTACTAATAGGTCCGGGCAGGGGCTCGTCGCATGAACACGAGGTCTGGATGAGATTATCAAAGGTGATGATTGGGATGTGGGGTTTATCGATCACTGACTACGATTGCGGTGTGCACTAGGACGCGCAGTGACACGATTAGGAAAGTGAAGGAGACAGGCTTTTTTCCCAAGCCGCCCACGGACAGTAGCCGCAAGACGGCTGATTCTGCCCTTTGTCCATTTTCTCAAACATCAAGCTCACTCACTCGGAGTCTGCGAGCCGAAAAGAGTGTCACAAGTGATGATATGCGGGCCGAATGTGGGACGCTTGAATTCGTTTTCATCGTCCTCGCTGGGCAAGATGATGTCGAGCAACACTGACTCACATGCCTCGTCGCAAGTTAGATCACCGTCTTTCATAAGCATCTCCAAAAAGAAGCAGATTTCCGGGTCCAACGATAGAGAATGATCTCCGTCACCTGGTACCTGATCTCGGTCCGGTTTAGGCTCTGGCTCTGGCTCTGGTGCTGGCTCTGGTGCTGGCTCTGGCTCTGGTGTGGGATCAGTTTCAAATAGACGAAAGGGAGGTTCACCGTTGCTGGGTTGCCACCACCATGAACCATCATCTCCACGCATCGCCCCCGCCTGATCGGTTGCCGAGAGCGTGATCTTTACACTGGATGATTGTAGTTCTTCATTGTCATTGCATGGTGTTTTGCCATCAACGGCAAACGCCACTTGAAAGCTCAATGCAACAATTGTCAGAGCGACTGGCAGGTTTTTAGTTGTGATTGTCATCTCTT
>NZGD01000085.1 GCA_002690925.1 Rhodopirellula sp. | reverse complement strand
GTTGGTTGGAAATTGGGAAGTGAATTAGACTGGGATAAAATAAGGTCCTGCCTAAACCGGAGCTAAACTGACATACACAGTTAGTCTGACTAGTCTGAATGCACTAAGCCCGTTGGTCTGACTATAAGAAGGCGCTGGAAAAGTTCCAGCCCTAACACTGGCTGTTTACTATGCAAACAGAGTGCTGATAGGCCCGGTCTTTGGTCCTGAGAACAGCTGGAACTGTCGGGACCTAGGGCACAGTTAACTCGAACGAAAGGTAAGGTCTGAACTGTTTGAATGTCTAGAATGGGTCCAGACATAACACACATGCAAGTTCTGACTCTTTACGTGTACCTCTGTGGCTCACACGAGCCCCAATTGCCACAACGGCATGCCAGAAAGTGATGCCTGTGACCTTTGCTGCCTGTAGCAAATCGGAGGGTGTTGGGCGAGGCGACAACGCAGTCATGCAGCCCGTGCGGCCACGCATGCGTCTGCAACCGCTGAGCCCTTCTCATTCGCCACACGCCGCGTGGTATGCATGTCAGCACGGGTCTCGAACCATAGCTGATAAATCCAGCTTTCGTTCAGGAGAACCGCCTGGACACATCTGATTGGTTCTGGAGCGTCAAGCGTCATGATCAGGCGCGGGGTCTTGGGTTCTAGTTAAGCCTTTATAAGTAGTAACTTTTGGTCTCGGTCTGTTCGTTATATTACCGGGGATGATCCCGCGGTACTCTCCGGGGTACGGGCGGGAGTCTGCCATATGAGCATCAACCCCCGGGACACTCGGGTAGCATACTATTATGCTTCGGTCACTCCCCCTGATGCCATGTTGGCAGGAGGACCCGGTTTCCATTTGTGGATTTCAAACCACTGCAACCTAGCTGTTGCAAGCCACTGATGTCAGTGCTAGTGAACTCGGACTATTCTGTCGAGGGGAGTTTAAACCCATTTGTTGTTGTTTTGGTCCGCTTCTGTGTTTGCCATAAACGAGGATCCCGATAAAATTCGCACATGCTTGCGACGGAACTCGTCGAATGGTAGAAACGAAAAACGCTGCTCATACTATGTCCAGGGGCCCGACGTCGGCTGATAGCGCACGTGGCGCAGGGCGTGATATGCCACGCCTGCCCACAAGATGGTGGCTTACCGACTTCCACGGGTCAGGACTGAGCTATAAATGTTGCTGGTGCATCACACTTGCACCAGGAGCCGGCCCATAAGGAGCTGGCCACTGCATGTCCCAGGTCGGCATGAGGGCGCCTGAGGTTACTGCAGCTTTGCACTCGCCCATGAGTTTTGAACTATGCTTCTGAAGAAGATGGGGCGGTAGATTCTTCGATAGCATGTCAGCAGTCATCTCACTTGAGGGAACGCGGTACACCTCAATGGTCTTGAATTCTTGCTGGTTCTCACGGGTGACATGGTGGTCTACATGTATATGCCGTGATGTGCGAGTGGCGACAGGAGACTTGCTGAATAGGAGGGCGGCATTGTTGTCTTCTCCGATTGGCACTGGTCCTTGTTGTGGGAAACCAAAGTCTGCCATGTAGCGCCTGGCAGTCAGCACGCGAAGCGTCGCTTTTGCCAGTGCCCCTGTCTCAGCGGCGAACGTGCTAGGTCGCACATTCGGGAACATACCGGAGCCAGCGTCGATGTATGTATCGTTGATGCTGCCGGTTACACCCCACCGTGAGCGTCCAGTGTCAGGGCAATCCGCATAACTGGAATCCGCGTCAAAGTAGAGCCGGAGGTTGTCTTGTGGCTTGGCCGCCTTGCGGGCAATCCATTTCCGACCTTTGTCATTAGTTAGGTAAGCTATGACTTGTAGAGCGGCAATAGCATGCGGCGCTCCGAAATTAGACATGAACTTAGCACACCCTGATGTAGCCGTGAGGATATCTATCCTCGTACCGTTAGCTAACCAGAGGAGCCCTCCAACGAGTGATGGGTAAGGGAAGAAGCCAATGGCTTCTTGCTCAGCTTCTGTCTGCGGGCACATCGACTTTGACAAGACTTGTCCCGGTTCTGCGGGCGTTGAGAAACGTCGCTTCCTACCGTTCGTGGTGTAAAAGTAACCTTTGAACATAGGGTGTTCGAAGTATTTTTCAAACTTTGAGATAAGCAGCTCAGCGTACTGCTCTTGATCCATCGAGACGCGTCCCGATTCTACGATGATTCTGAAACCAATAAACCACCGGAAGGATGTGCAAGTCACTTTCCGGAATCTATGTTCCAAGGATTCACCTAGCCAGTCCAGTAAGACGACCGTATTTGCCGCCGCCGGCTCGTCGTCAACGTATGTCAAGGTGGTGATGTATCCGACTCCATTCCATTTGTCGTCCAGGTCGCTAGCTATGTCAGCTATCCGCTTCCCTTTAAACTCAGTGCAAATGAGAGTGAACAAGCAGGGCTCCGTCTTGCTCCTGACGAATCCTAGCTCGAGTAAAAACTTTGCAAGCAGCTCGACGAAGATTCGCCCAGCCTGCTTCAGTCCATAGAGCGCTTTCCGTAGCCTAACGTAAGCACCATCCAGCACATAATCAGGGAGTTTCATGTATATTTCTTCCTGAAGATCGCCTTCCAAGAATGCATTGCCTATATCATATAGCCGGGTCTTGAGATCCAGTGCCGCTATGATACAGCAGAATATGCGCACGACAACGATTGATACAACGCTTGCCGAGGTCTCGAAGAAATCGACTCCTTCGACTTGGGAGTACCCGCACCCGACAAGTCTGTACTTATACTTGTCAAGTTCGCCAGTTTCCAGGAATTTCTTCTTGAAAACGCCTTTACTCCGCACTATGTTCTTCCCTTTCGGTATGGCGTGTCTGCCGGGTAGAACCTGCCATGTGCCCAGTGCTATAAGCGCCTCAACTTCAGTGTTGATAGCTCCATACCACTCGGTCCAATCCTGGGATCGGCGGGCTTCCGAGTATGTTTTCGGATCAGGTATTTGGTCATGTACCGTGATCGAGGCTGCAGTTTCGGAAATTAGATCTTCCGCGAAGCTTGCGGCCTGCATGAATGCTAAGCGGTCCCGTACTGGCTCTACCATGGACTGCACGACTGCAATCAGCGTGGTGATTACCGAGCTCACGGGTGCTTGGCTTCCTTGTGGGACTCCGCCCAGTAGTCGGATTGCTTCCTCCCTCGCCGGGTTGTGTTCTAAGTGATCTGCCTGGTGTTCCAAGTTCGGTGCGTCCGGCCTGAACCGCACGATCGTCCTCTTCTCCCTGGCGCCTTCCCGCCGTCCGGCTCCCTCGGGTTCGGTTTCGCTGGGTCCCCCCTGCGCCTCCTCCGGTCGTCTTGGATATGGACGTCCGCCCTCAGTTTGATCTGGCGTGCCTTTTGTAGCTGGGCTTGCTGCTGGCGCTGCCGGTCCTCGTGGCCTAGATGCCACTGGCCCTTGTGGCCTGGAGTCTAAAGTCGAAAATCCGGGCTCTACGTGAGCCTCCTCTTCTTTCTCTTCCTCATCCTCCGCTGGATTGCCGGCGCCTTCATCGGGCTCAGCCCCGCGAGGTGTTTCTCCCCCAGGTGCTGGTAATCCGGCGCTTGCTGCGTCGAGCCCGCTGTTTCGATCGAGGCCCAGTTCATCGGCCAATGCGCGTATGGAACTGCCCTCTTCGGCCTCCCCCGCTCCGTGGGGGGCCAGGTTCGGCATGGTGGTGGCCATATGGTCGCCCTCATCGAACCTCATGTGTGCACTATGGTCCACTTTGACCCGGAGTGGGTCCCAGTACAACCAGCTCAGCTCTATGCCGGGGTAAAACGCCGGGGCGGCGTCACATATACCGCAGAAGCGGCACGGCTGGTTCAGGCTCCCCCTGGATCGCGGTTCGAACTTACCGCGCCCCTGCTCCTTGTGCAATAGCGGATAGCAGGGAGACCAGAAGACTCGAAGCATAGAGCCGTCTGGCACCACACCACTGGCCAATTCCAGTGGGCTGGGGTCCTTGCCGCGGTTGCTGCCTATACGGTTGTAGCAGTACGCGGCGTATATAAGCGCCAAAGGCCACGCCCACGCGGGCGCGCCTCCCCTCACCATGAAACGCAGGGCCATCAGGACAATGAGATGGTTCGTTTTCTCGGCGTGCCGGTTCTTGATCGGCGTGTATTTAGGCGCATAAGTAGCGAACCAGCGCGGTGACCATTCCCGCTGGCTCTCTCTCACTTCTGGGCTCTTGTAGTAAGCCGCATTATCAAAGTGGATGTGGGTTACTTTGATGTCGAAGTGGGAATCCAAGTACCACAGTGAATGCTCGATGCATTCTTGTGTCTTACGCCCGTCCAGCGACCGGACAGGGTATGCGAAAACGTAGCGGACGGGAACTTTCGAGCTGCCTTTCCTGCACCCATAGTAGGTCAGGAGATGAGCGAATCTGTGCCCCCAACGCGATGCCTTTATCGGCCCAATGGCGTCCATGGAGCTGCTGTTCTGCTTGTCTTCGTATAAGATCTGATCTAGGTGCTTCGGAACGGACCGAATACCGCTCTTCTGGTTATTCACCATATCACAAACCTTGCATTGCATCCTTCGACTGGGGGGATGCTTTATGTTTACCCCTCGGATTCGGCCATGCTTGCACATGTTGTACAACGTCATTGGATCAGCGTCACCCCACCTCGCGTGTTGCAACGTGACGTCTGACTGAGCCAGATAAAATGGCGAACCCTTGCTGACGCTGCTGCGATTAACTGCATTGCACAGTGTGTATACGCATCCGGCATTCTCACAGCCCGGGTGGCTGCATGAATGGTCCGGGACTTGCATGCCAGGTAATATAGGGCACGACAGTGTCAAGCCTCGCATATGGCGCTCTGCCTCTTGTGGGCTACTCACGCCGGAGCCTAGCCCCACGAAATCGAGGAGTGCCTTGGCTGAGACACCGCTTGTACTGTCGGCCATCTGTGGGAGCTTTCCGATGCTCGCCAGCGTTGCAAAAGCAACGCAAAATGCACTGTGGTCTGCCTCGCTCATGTTCGCGAACGTGGCGTTCCATTCGAGCTCATCGCCCAGTACGACTTCCCCTGCTGAAATTACATCGCCCACTGTGATTTTGGGTTGTTGTAACGAGCCGCTAGTCTGGTGCACCGCTGCGCGGTGGCTATCATCACCAGGACCGGGCTCCCCGGCGACCACTCTGATGGCCGCGGTTGGGATGTCGATAACATCAAATACAAACCATAGTTCCTTGGAGATGTGTTTGACGCGCGTATATGTGTACGGCTTTGTCTTCTGTACGGCTCCTTGGACTAGAGCGCGCACTTGTGGTGCCATGTTCGCGTGTTGTATCGTCCGCAGGAGATATATCCCTCCGTGCATTACGATTGGCACCCTGTGACCGCTGTCGTGTAGGATCAGGTAATCAGCTAAGCGTCCCTCAACTTCGCCGGTCCTTAACCCAATTCGCTCGCGCTTAAGTTCTCCAACTGATAATATGTCGAACACGCAACCGGGCACCAGCCAGGCGCGCCGCTTTAGGAATATCACAACTTGGTCTCCTTTATCATTTCGCACTACTAATGGTTTTAGTAGGCCCCTACCTGTAGCCCGCAACGCATCGCCAGAGCCCACTTTGGCGGCTCCTCGATTCCACGGTTCAACGCTCATGAAGAGCCTTGGATTGCTGGTCATATGAACGCCGCAATCGGTATCGGTGAGCCAGTCTACCCGTGTCCCTGGCCTCTTGGTGTGTGTGGATGCTGCTACAGATACTTTAACTACCCCTACCCTCGTGCCATGTATGACTCCCTCTCCAACCACGCCCCTGCGCGGCGAGGGAAGGCACGTGCCCGCCTCCTCATAAAGTGGAGACGGGCGTTGCCCAGGCCTCAGGGGCCTGGGTTGGTCGAGGAGTTGGGACCCGGACCAAAATGTCCGGACCCCTGGCCCCCGTGAGCGGAGCTACCCCACGGTGCGTTGGCCAACTGGCGCTGCTGGGGCGGCTGCGGTGCTACGGCTGCCAAAATGCGCTCCTGCTGCTGCATGAGCGCTTGGGTGAAGGGGGTGAGAGCGCCGGTAACGGCTTCAGCCACACCGGTGGCTATAGCAGCCATGTCAATTCCGGCATCCTCCACTTTCTTGTTGTCGTCCTTGTTGCTGGACCCCTTCTTCTCCGGGCACTTGTTCGCCCAGTGAGAAGGACTCCCGCATATGTTGCAAGGACGGTCCTTGCTCGGTTTCCCTTTGCTTTTGTCTTTGCCTTTTCGTCCAGTCCCACGTGTCCTTTTAGCCATCACTTCTTTGTGGTGAGGACAGCCATCCCAGTACGGGGTATGCTGGGTCAGGGGACCTTCTCTCACGCCTGATTGGATGCACTTGTTGCATTTCAGGTGTGGCCCGGCCACATCTTTCTTCTTGCCCGCCTTGGTAGTGATGGTCACCACTTTGGTTGTATTCGAGCCTTGTCCGCGAAGTATGATGTTGCATTTTCGAATCACAAGTGTAAAGAGACCGGCGAGGTCGTCCTTGAACTTGCCGTGCCCGTCTGCCATACGGAAGGCATCCCATTCCGGCGTGGACGGTAGACATGTGATGAATTTGCTGACCAGTAGCGATTCAGGCACCCGCAAGAGCCATGGCTTTGCAGATTCTGCAGTGGGTACGAACAGCGAGCACCAGTTGTCTCGGTAGAAAACACGGTACTCTGTTATGAATGCCTTGACTGCTGCAGTGTCGTCAAATGGCTGGATCCGCGAGGACACTTCGTTCTGTGTCGCGCTGACCGCATCATCGTCGTACATGCTCATGACTTCCTTCACTATGGAGAAGTAGACCATGGTACCGCAGTTCTTTACATCCCTTCCAACTCTGTCGACAGCATTGGAAAGTGATATGCTTCCGGATACTGACTTCTTGAGTTCCATACGTAGAGCCTTCTGTTTTAGGCGCCACTTTCGATATTTGTAACTTGCCCTTGGTTGTGGCTGTGGTGCAGCCTTCTGGCTGGCATGGTAAGCCTCAAGTGCTTCCAAGTACCCTTCTTGCAGGGCTTGGACATGTTCGGCATGCTTGGCTATATTTGCCATGCCTGATTTATAGCTAGCCACAGACTGTTGGTATTCTTCCAAGCCTTCTGCGGTAGTAGGGGGATCCGGTAGGGTGGGGGTATCGGGAGCAGCAGGGAGAGTAGGAGGTTCTGGTTTGACCACGGCTTTCTCCTCTTCCTTTTCTTCTTCGCCTTCGCCGCTGGGAGGGCTTGGCTCGGGAAGACTGCCTGAATCCTCGCGGAGCAGGCTTTCTAACTCATTCTCCTCGATCCAGTCGCGCAGGCCTTTGTCCCATGTGCGATAAGCAGCTAATGCGCCATCTTCCCCAGGTTCTATATCTGGGTATTTGGGACATTTCCCCCGGGGCGAGAAGTACGCCCGGCGAGAGTGCCGCACAGAGACTCTTCCTGTCTTCGGATCCATAAATGTTCCACTCTCATCCTCCGAGTCGCCGGTATCATAAGCGGAACTCATAATTGCCTCTGCCACCATGGTAACCAATAGCATGGGCAGACTGATGCCATAGCTTATGGTGTTGGTGACCGTAGAGGTCTTTCGGTTGCTAGGACGTATAGTCCTTCGGCCTCGTAAACTCTGCGTCTTCGTCATTGCGTTGACCATTTTAACTGGCACCAATGACTAGAGAGATTCGTAGTTGCCAACCTCTTACAGTGGTTGGATACACGTCTTAGCTCAACAGCTCCTTGTTTCGCCCCGCACTCAACAGTGCCAGACTCAAAGGACAGCTGCCCCGGATTCACCTCCTAGTAAGTGAGGCTTCTCCCCCTTTCGGGTAAGGGATACTCTTTATTGCCGCCGGGAGTGAGTGAACAGTACGCGCCCAAAGTCACACCGGAAAGGGAATTTCTTCACCTTTCGCCTGTGTGACTGTCGGGGGTTGTACTGCCGACTCGACTCGCTGTGGGGGCTTGGGAGTACTTCGCTAGAACGCACGCGGCCGACCGAAGATAAAAAAACTCGTTCAAATTCGCTGACAGAATCGCGCTGAGGAGCGTGATTCCTGGGCCACACAACCTATTCGGTACGCCCCGGGTGACACCCTACTTCCGGGGGGTGTCGGCGTACCTAGCAGAGCCTTCTGGAGTGAAGGTTGCTTTGGTATTGATTGGAAATTGGGAAGTGAATTACAC
>NZGD01000084.1 GCA_002690925.1 Rhodopirellula sp. | reverse complement strand
CGGCCGGATTGATTATCACAGCTCGATCCATGAATGCGCGTTGAACTTACGTTCACGTGCGGTTGAACTTTTTGCCACCATGAACGATTGGATGAACAATGACGAGCTGGCGGCTAAGTATGAACAAAATTGCATTGAGATACTACCTCGCTTTATTGCATCGGTTTTAAAAATTGCGAAGACAATGTCTAACACAAGTCCACCTCCGGCTAAGGGAAAGACTAAGGAGCAACAGGCTAGCACTGCGGCGTCCAAAGCTTTTCTGACTAAGTTCGATGGGGGTGCGCATCTTGGCAAAACCGGGTCAAATTTGTCTACCTGGACGTGTGCATGTGAGGGCTGCAACGAGAAAATCGCGCAGTTCATTGTGAGCGGATTCTGCGAAAAGAAAAAGATCCAAGACACGTCTACCGAGCCTGAGTTCCATGCGTTGTTGTGTCTAGAACATCACAAGCAATGGGAAAAAGGCACAGAGATCAAGATCGGCAATGGCAAGACAAAATTTGCTAAAGGCAAAAGCGGTGGTGGTGACAACAAAAGCAATACACCGAACCCCAACTTGACTGACAAGCAACGTGAGCGACGGCGCAATCAACGTCGTGCTTATCGTGCGCGCAAGAAAGCGAAGAAGCAAAATGCTGGTTCGGGTAGTACATCTGGGCAATCGAGTGCACAGAGTTCGAGTACCGCGAATACGTCTGAAAATTCTGAAAAATCTGAGACTAAGAGTGAACAACCTCAACAATCTGACAGTGGCAAAGTACAAGTCTCGTCAGATGGCACGGTTTCTATGACTGCACAACAACTCGCGACGTTGATGTCGTTGAGTACAGTATCTGCGAACGGCACTGCAAGTGAGTCGAAGCCGACTGACAACAATTCGGTTGTCAGTGCGAATGCAACGACGAAAGAGCCTGATATTTATCAGCAATTGATCAATGTTGTGTCAGCTGCCAAAACTACCGCCTCGAACGTTGCGCCATAGGGCTCAGCCGACGTGATTTTACCGACCGCGTCGGGACGTTTAGGTAATCCTTTTGGGGCGTTCAAGTCCGCGATCATGTGCATGTTGACTGTTTTGTCTGGCACGAATGATTTGCGTGATTCGAATACACCCGGATTGTACGGTGGTGTTGAGAGTGTGTGGAGTGTTCAACAGGGTGGTAGTCGTTTTGATGCGCCTTATTATGGGGACGCTATCAACTACGATATGCCTCGAATAAACGCTCTACTCAGTAGCAATCAAACTTGGACTCAAGGGTCTATGATTCTTGATACTGGTTGTGATTCTACCTTAATGAGTACAATTTACGAACCATTTTTGAATGATGTCTTGCGGAGTGAGTCGCATATTTGTGGATTCGATGGGTCAACCAAGCAAGGGGGCTTGCATGGCTACTCGCACATGTATTTTCTTCAGCAAGGCATGTCTCCTAGCAGTACATCAACAGGTCAGGGGGTGGAACAAATATACTATGACACGGTTGATGGACTGCGCGAAAATTTACTATCAGTCGCAAAATTCTACGAGGATGGTGCACAAATACGGTTGCATCGAGACACGTGGAGTGGCGTACGCGGAGTCAATCCTAAGAATGGTAAATCGTTCTACATACCGAGCGTCTACTCGTATGACTTACGTGCTCACTTGGTACACTTTGTGATGGCCAAGGACAAAAATGAGGCGGAACGAGTAGGGCGACTTATTCAAGAACAGAGCAGATACGACAATTTGACCAATGCGAGAATGGATCAGTGTGCTACGCTAGATGACAATGGACTACGTTGTTCACTTGCTTTATCGCGCGGCAACATTGCCATTCACGCCAATGATTGCTATGTCTACTCAGATCTTGGACGGTGGGACAGAGACAGTCCAAATTATGCGAAAGATGCAGATTTATTGTGCAGAATGTGTAGTCTTGATTCAGAGCGTGTACAAACGTTGTGCATTGATGCACGCGTTGCAAACGACACCTCGATCGATTCAAGTGACACATTAGGCAACTCAAAACCACTTGAGACTCAAGATTTGATGGATAATCTTGTTGCTAAACGGTGTGAAAACTATGAGGGCGGAACACTGTTTGACGATGCATATATGCAGTCGGAGTCAAATCTACACGGAATGAAGGCAAGCTTGCCGCGTGCGGATAGAGACTTGACTGAGCTTCAATTGCACGTACGCAAAGGTCATGTTGGCCATTGTGACGCATGTAATGAGTGCAAGTATCTCAAGAGGAATTTGAGGCGAAAATTCCTGGTGAAAGATCCATATGTTGAGGATCGACCCGGATATTGTTGGGGATTTGATTTGCTAGAGTGGAAGACGTTGAGTCTCTACGGCAACAAATACTCACTAGTGATGAGGAATCGAGGTACGGGATTTTATAAAGTTGTACACGTTGCAAAGAAATCTCAAGTGCCAGATGCAATCAGAAAAATAGTGCAGGACTTGCGTAGCGACCCGCGGTTCAAGTGGATTAAAGAAAAACTAGGATACGAGGTTGTGTCCGAAGTACACTGTGATCCAGCTGGCGAACAACGCGATGATGCACGCAAGTGGGTTGATGTTCTCGAGGAATTTGGAATACTCTGTGAGTGGGGAGATCCCACCGACAAGCGTTCTGATGGATTCCAAGAGAACGCAGTCAAGCAAATGGAGATCGGAACGAAAGCGATGATGTTGCAAAATTCTACACCAGCCAGTTGGTGGGAATTATGCATGGATCAACACGCTGAGATTCGTAACCACGTACCGATGAGTAGCAATGTGACTAGTAAAGATGGCGATGGACCTACACCGATTGAGCAAATGTCTAATGGTGGTGTTAGTCGTCGTGCATGCCACAGATATATTGCTCACCTCGTTACGGTTGGTACTCCATGTCATGTCACTTTGCCGCCGCACAAAACAAAAGGCAGTGACAACACTAAGCTGAATAGACATCGTCCTGGCATTGCAATACGCATGCTAGGGACATTACCATTGTTTATGTCTCCTGTGAACCCGGGTGCAACCCCTTTTCGATCGAAGTCATTCCTGTGTTATGACGCGCCGAAAGGTTGCAGTGCATTTGAGTTCTGGGGGTGTGAAAGTCCGTGGGAAATGCCAGACTTTGGCTACCCGGCAGTGCAAGACACTGAAGACCCACACTACGTTGTGCGGTTTGACGACATTGCATTGTACAATCAACCTGAGACTAAGTTTGTGCGCAAGCCAAAGTTGCGGGTTGATGGTAAAATGCCATATGTCACAGTCACTGATGCGAGTGGATTCATATATGAGACCAACGACGACGGTGACTACAAGATGACTAGTGGTTTGATTCAAAAACTCGATGCGGCAGATGTCATAGATAATGTGGGGACTCAATCTGAGCGTGATAGACAAATTGCATTGTTGCAATATCATCCAGATTGGTTCATTTACAAGCCAGTGTACCAACGATTTGACGATCACGGGGTGTACTCTGGAGTTGTACAATATCATGACATTGACACAAAAACTGGTGAACCTTTTTGGAATGTACTTTATTCAGATGGAGTCACCGGTGACTTGTGGGCAACAGAGATGATTAAGTATTGTATTGACAAGATTGATGGTACGAGTGAATGCCCTATGACTAGGAAGCAATCACGCGATGAACCCTTGCAACTCGAGGATAGACCAGATGCTGCGGTGTTGGTAGATAATGAAGATTCAGAGTCACCGGCAACGATTGTGCACAATGGTATCAAGTACAAGTGTGACTCGAGCATTCGCGACGCATTAGAAGACGATGACAATGTGTATATCACGCAAGACAAGGACAAGTTTGCGGACGTATGCAAGGGCATTGGACTTAACCATGCGCAGTGGAAAGCGTACTATCAATGGATTCACGAAAACTACATGATGGGAAGTTTGTTTAGACACGCCAAAAAGTATCCTGGTGGAGTCGGCTTTGCGGATCCATTTGGTTCATCTGCAAAGAAGGTTCGTTTCGATGAGGGGGTGAGGTTTCCGCTCCCGACTGGCCAAGCGTGGCAAGAGCATCTCGACAGAGTGCACAGTGCAAAATCGAACGACAACAACAATGAACACAAACTCTCAAAGCTTGAGAGTGATTCTTATCGCACGGCTATGATGAGTGCTCTAGCTATGCACAAGGACGTGCGTGCGTTAGAAAATCAAGACGCTAATCTTGCAATGATTGCAAACGACTGGGTAGGCAATAACCTAGTGAGTGCATTCAATGCCGAGAAAATCATTCCTCCTAAGAGTCTTGCAGAAGCTATGGAGCGAGACGATTATCTCGATTGGCTGAATTGTGGCAATGAGGAACTATGTAACTTATTCGATGAGGGAGTATTCTCAGAGGAGAAGTATACGAGATCTCAATTGCTACAGATGGGAATAGATAAGGCACCTATGCCTCTTGGACTCATATTTGACCGTAAGGAAAATCCTCTGGGTGAGTTCGAGAAAAATAAGGGACGTGTTGTGCAACGCGGTCACAAGTTCAACATGCGCAAATCTTTTGGTGCAGGCTACGTATACGAGACGTACGCTGCCGCACCAGATTTGTCATCGACTAGATTGATGAAAGCATGTCAGATTCTACTTGGTTGGCATGAGATGGCGTTCGACATTAAGCAAGCGTACATTAAAACTGACGTGCCTGATGACGAGCTACTACCTGTTCAATTTGAGAAGAAACTACGTGAGTACGATCCAAAAACTGGAGAGGAATTATTTCGCGTCTTACGCAAGAACTTGTACGGGTCGCCCCTAGCGTCCAGACGATACCAGCAAGCGCGTGATGAGTGGATATTAGACACGTTCAACACCAATGGCTGGACATGCAAACAGATGATCAATGAGAAATCAATGTTTAAGTTTTTGAGTCCGCAGAACAAGATAGTTATTGCAACAGCATTCTCGGACGATTTTGATATGATATGCGAAGACACTGAGGCGGGATTGTACATTTGTGAACAATTCAGGCAACGGTGGGGCATTAAGATGGCAGATCCAAGATTTATGCTAGGAGTGAGCCGCAGAAAATGGACTGATGAGGATGGAGTCACACATATGGAGATGACTCAGCAGAAAAGTGTCGACGAACTCTACGAGGAATATCGTGACCAATTGCCTAAGAATCCTCGATCAACGCCGTTTCCGGACAAGGTTTTTCTGTCTACGTGCTATCCTGATGGAACTCAACGCGAGATTAATCCTGATGAGATTGCGCGTAACTATAAACGAGGGTACATGCATATTGTTGGAACACTACTGTGGCTCAGTAGGAATTGCTATCCTGAGATCAGTTTTGGAGTGCAACAACTTTGTCGAATGATGGCTCAGCCGTACGACGAAGCATATGATGCAGCTCTGCATATGATTTCTTATTGCTATGGACAACGCGACCGAGGGATTAAATTCAGTTCAAACGGCAACACAGAATTATTGGGTCTGTACGATAGTAGCAACAAGCTTGACCCGAAAGATTCTAAGACTACTGCAGGACATGTGATAATGTTCGCGGGTGGTCCCATTTCTTGGCAGTGCAAGAAAGCAGCACACGTTGGAGCATCGAGCTCTCACAACGAGTACATGGCCGCATTTCATGCCGCAAAAGAAGCAAAATGGTTGCGCGATTTATTGATCGAACTCGACTTGAAAGACCTGCCGGCAGATAAACCCGTTGTGTTACTTGGCGATAATGACCAAGCGACTCGATGGACGATTCACGGTATGGTGACTGGAGGCAACAAATCCGTGCGGATGAACTACCATTGGGTACAAGAATGCGTGCGTGACGGTATAGTTGATCCACGACGAGTCGACACGATCTGGAACACCTCGGATGTGTTTACCAAAGGACTACCTAGTGTAGATATCGAGAGATTACGACCTGGCTTAACCGGATATGGAAAATTACCTCCCATCCCGGATGCGCCACCGGTCTAAATTTCTTCACTATAAATCCTCCAAGACTGTGCAGCGACGACATCGTAATTGAAAGGTTTCCGTTTCCCCGACTACGATGTGACGCTATATGCTTGGAGAGACGATACTTTACTACTATTACATCGACCTGAACGACTTGTTACTGTGCGACCGCTTGTGATCTCTAAGGTAGAGATCAAGGGGGTGAGTTGCGGTCGCAGCTCTTACCAGGTGTCACCGGGAGAGTGGCGCAGGGAAAATGGCCTACTAGAAATCTATCACTTGCATAGCCATTTGGCATGGAGTACGGCGAGGATGTTAACTTCACGCTCTCCAAGTCTTGTGAGGATCGCAACGGTGAGTCATGAGTAAAAGGGCTAAGCTACCCTATTCTAGCTCCCAGACGTCGAGGAAAACTTACCTGATTTGGGGGACATCAGAATAGATCTAGATCCTGCATGCAGCGCAAGGTGCGCGCGCGGGCGCGCGCGCGCGGTGACGGTTGAACGTTGAAGAGTAGAAGGAGAAGTTCGGCGGGTTGTTGGTGGTGCAGCTTGTGCTGTGGCTGCTGCTGTGTGCTGGAGATCTCCGCAGTAAAGTGTGTTTATTGTGCGCTCTCTCTGCCCTCAATTCTGACCGCTCGCTAGTGTTATGGGCTCTGGATCAGGTGATTCGCCTGTGCATCGCGCTTGAAGCGCGACGCTCAGCGAAGTTCCTGGTGAGTGCTTGCTTGTGGCGCCAGTCTTCTAGTCTGCGTGCCTGTGAGCAGGTACCACGCGAAGCTGCCGTGTTCTCTGCTGAGAACTGTGGCCGGAGTCGCGTCCAGGGTGGTCAGTTTTGTTCTAAAGGACGGAGGTTCTTGGGTGCTGGTGGGCGAGCGTTTGCTTGTGTCATCCTGCTGGCTGTTCTTCTGTTCTTGCGGTTTTCCTGTTCAGTTTCGCTCTCGCTCTGGAGTTGGTCCTGTGAGCGTCTGCGAGTGTCAGATTAAAGTGTTTTCTTGTTCAGTTTTGTTTTCGCTCTGGAGCTGGTCCTGTGGGCGTCTCAGTCGGTGTGGCTGTGGTCTGAGCTATCCTTCGATTTTCAGCGTCAGAAAATTGACGCTGAGAATCTTCTGTGGGCATCTAGTCAGTGAATTTGCTAGTCCCTTGAGGCGGCATCGAGTGGGCTTTAAAGCCACACCCTACGGGGTCTGAGAGTCGTCGAGGACGGGGCGCCGGTAATCCTCTATCAGAGAGTGATCACCGGCAGCATTTTCGTGTCAGAAAATTGACACTGAGAATTTTCAGAAGCATATACATCTAGGTGTAAGAGCTTCATTCTGGAGCTGGCGCTCTTAGAGTGTTCGGCCAGGGTAGTAAGATCAAGTCTATCGAGTTAGTTGGTCCAGGGTAAGGCATCTAAGCATGCCAGTCGTGACCAAGAAGGGTGCGAGTACCCTGATTAGTAGTGCGATGCGGAAGTCAATTGCGGCAGCGAGTGTTGTCAGCAGTTCTGACAGTGACGAGGACGAGAAGAATGAAGGAATAGTTCCGGACCTTCTTCTTGCGTCCGTTGACACGCCCATCGCGCGGGTGATTGAAGAATGTCAGTCTATTATGAAGCTAGGCAAAGCTTCAGATGACATTCTCAAATCAGTCGACGATTTTAGTTCGGCGCTACATATCGCATCGATCAGCGCGAGTGAGACGATCATGTCTCCTCATCTCAGCGAACTACACGAGGTATCCGTGACGTTTACTGAGACTGAGATTGACGAGATGGCCGAATCTCTGTATGTGAACCACAACCGTGGTACCTACAGTGAGCGCATATCCGCATTGTCACATCACATTGCGACTCTTGAAATGCAAATCGCGCGTTTCAAGGAGAAGTCTGAAACGCTTCAAGCGAAGATGACTGAGCAAGGTGACGAGACTGAGTTCGATGCTGACGAATTCTCTGGGATGTCGCATCCCGGTCAGGTGACCAAAAATATCGATATCTCGTCAGTTTTTAATGAAAGCCTGGAGACTGAAATCAGAAAGTGCATAGAAAAGCAACTACGAGAGCTGCTAATGAGTGAGCTCCCGGTTTATTTCGAAAAGGTCGTCGCTCCACAACTACAACACTATGTAGATGAGGAGTATGAATCTGCCAAGTTGACACCGAGTCATGTCGTTGACGACAAGGTCTCTGTGCCAGAGTCAACCATTTTGTTTAATAATGTGATGGTTTCTCTGCGGGATTCAACTGAGGAGATTATGAAGACTTCATTGAATCAAGAAATTCAGACTGCCAGTCTGAAGGTTGCGATGGATGCATTGAATTCTCCCGTGACTCACGGTGTAGATGGCAGCGTGCTGTCTGAAGATGAGAGACGGGCGGTGACAATAGAAAACGCTGAGAAGGTGAAGAAATTAAAATCACTTGTCACGACGTTCGACACTATTATCAATGACCAGAAGCGAGACATGTACAAGGACATGCAGCGGGTGTATCCGGGCATGAGTACTTGGAACGAAAACTTGTCTAGCTCTGGCAAGAATTCGTTATCGATGTTTCAGTTCGATTTCCCTACGGGTATTGGATCAGCTGACTTCGATACAGAAAAGTCTAAGACATTGCTGAAGCAGACGTTACAGTTGTGTCAGGCGTATCCTAATGACTTGTATACGCTGATACCGTTTGTACAGCACTTGCTTGATAATGAAGATCCTATGAAACCAGTGTCTCTTCCGAAGCTAGCTGAGTTAAAACCTAAGTACGGAGACGTATTGGGCGAAATCATAGCTAGTCAAGTGGGGACACTCATGGAAGTTTTTGAACGCCGTAATGCGAAAATTCTGTCTGAGCATTCCGCACTACCACTAGAAACCGGTGGTGATGGAGAACCTCTACGCAATAGCAAGATTGAGGACAAGAACGCGCTTAGCGTGCTCGGATACTTTTTGCACTGGAACGAGCAGAATGTTGCTTCTCGACGCCGTGTAGTGCAGTCATGTGTACAACACGCATCATCGTATTTTGTCGAGGGCGATATTATTGACGCTTGTGAACGGTACTCGAAACACGTGAAAGAATTGACTGATCTATGTGGTCGTATTGACTATCATAGCTCAATACACGAATGTGCGCTGAACTTACGTTCACGCG
>NZGD01000083.1 GCA_002690925.1 Rhodopirellula sp. | reverse complement strand
CCAGGCTGGGACAGCCCCTTCAATCTGGGTGCTCACTGCGCCAAAGGCGCTTCCGTACGGGAGCATGCCCACGGCGAGCGTCGTCTCAAGTCGCCCATGAAAATGGTCAACGGCCAGTGGCAGAAGATTTCCTGGGATACCGCCATCAACGAAATCGGCGACAAGATGCTCGAAATTCGTGAGCAAAGCGGTCCCGATTCGGTCTACTGGCTGGGCAGCGCAAAGTTCAACAACGAGCAGGCCTACCTGTTCCGTAAGTTTGCGGCCTACTGGGGCACCAACAACGTGGACCACCAGGCTCGTATCTGCCACTCCACGACCGTAGCCGGCGTAGCCAATACCTGGGGCTACGGCGCAATGACCAACTCCTACAACGACATCCACAAGTCCAAGGCGATCTTCATTATCGGGGGCAACCCCGCCGAAGCGCACCCGGTGTCGCTGCTGCACGTGCTGAAGGCGAAGGAAGAGAACAACGCCCCGCTGATCGTGTGCGACCCGCGTTTCACCCGCACAGCGGCCCATGCCGACGAGTTTGTACGTTTCCGCCCCGGCTCCGACGTAGCGCTGGTGTGGGGTATTCTCTGGCACATCTTCGAAAATGGCTGGGAAGACAAAGAATTCATCCGTACCCGTGTGTACGGTATGGAAGACATTCGCGAGGAAGTGAAGCGCTGGAATCCCGAGGAAGTTGAGCGTGTCACCGGCGCCCCCGGAGCACAGCTTGAGCGTGTGGCCCGCACTCTGGCCAACAACCGTCCCGGCACCGTCATCTGGTGTATGGGTGGTACCCAGCACACCAACGGTAACAACAACACCCGTGCCTACTGCGTACTGCAGCTTGCCCTTGGCAACATGGGCGTCGCAGGTGGTGGCACCAACATCTTCCGTGGCCACGACAACGTTCAGGGCGCAACGGACCTCGGCGTACTCGCTGACACCCTGCCCGGCTACTACGGTCTTTCAGCAGGCTCCTGGGCTCACTGGGCCCGTGTCTGGGAAGAGGACCTGGACTACCTCAAAGGCCGCTTTGCCGTCTGGGATAAAGATGGCAAATCCCGGGCCATGATGAACGAGAAGGGCATTCCGGTTTCCCGCTGGATTGACGGTGTTCTGGAAGCCAAGGAAAACCTTGAGCAGCCAGACAACACCCGGGCCATGGTTCTGTGGGGCCACGCGCCCAACTCCCAGACCCGGATGACAGAAATGAAGGAAGCCATGGAGAAACTCGACCTGCTGGTTGTAGTGGATCCCTTCCCGACCGTTTCTGCCGTACTCCACGATCGCAAGGAAGGCGCCTACCTTCTGCCCACGACCACCCAGTTCGAGACCTACGGCTCGGTAACCGCGTCGAACCGTTCTCTGCAGTGGCGTGAAAAAGTGGTAGAGCCGCTGTTCGACTCCAAGGTCGATCATGAAATCATGAAACTGTTTGCGGACAAGTTCGGCTTCACCGATCGCATGTTCCGCAACATCGCCATTGATGGCAATGAGCCGTCGATTGAAGACATCACCCGCGAGTTCAACCGCGGCATGTGGACCATCGGCTATACCGGCCAGTCGCCGGAGCGACTCAAGAAACACATGAAGTACCAGCACCACTTCGACAAGACCACCCTGCGAGCGACCGGTGGACCTTGCGATGGTGACTTCTACGGTATGCCGTGGCCGTGCTGGGGCACCCCGGAGATGAACCACCCGGGCACCGCCAACCTGTACGACATGTCGTTGCCGGTTTCCGAAGGCGGCCTGACATTCCGGGCTCGCTTTGGTGTTGAACATAACGGCCAGAACATTCTGGCGGACGGTGTTTACTCCAAGAATTCGGAAATCAAGGACGGCTATCCCGAGTTCACCATGCAGATGCTGATGGACCTGGGCTGGGATGGTGACCTGACGGCTGAGGAGCGAGCCAGCATTGAAGCTGTCGCCGGCGCCTCAACCAACTGGAAGACAGACCTGTCTGGTGGTATCCAGCGCGTAGCCATCAAACACGAATGTGCGCCCTTCGGCAACGCCAAAGCACGCGCTATTGTCTGGAACTTCCCGGATCCGGTGCCGCTGCATCGTGAGCCTCTGTACACCACACGTCGCGACCTGGTAGCGGATTATCCGACCTACGAGGACAAGACGTTCTGGCGGGTGCCGACCTTGTACGAGTCAATCCAGAAGAACGACTTCAGCAAGGAGTTCCCGATCATCCTTACCTCCGGCCGTCTGGTCGAATACGAGGGTGGCGGTGACGAAACCCGTTCAAACCCCTGGCTGGCAGAACTGCAGCAGGACATGTTCATCGAGATCAACCCACGCGACGCCAACAATCTGAATGTTCGCGACGGCAACGACGTCTGGGTGTCCGGTCCGGAAGGGTCGAAGATCAAGGTGAAGGCCATGGTGACAGAGCGTGTTGGCGAGGGTGTGGCGTTCATGCCATTCCACTTCGGCGGGCACTATCAGGGCAAGGACCTGCGGGACAAGTATCCCAAGGGCGCCGACCCCATCGTTCTGGGCGAATCCACCAACACAGTTCAAACATACGGGTATGACTCGGTCACTCAGATGCAAGAGACCAAAGCCACCCTATGTGCGATTATGCCGGCATAACAAGAGGTGTAGACCATGGCACTTGAAGGACAAGCAAGAGCAAAATTCCTTTGCGACGCCGAGCGCTGCATCGAATGTAATGCATGCGTAACGGCCTGTAAGAATGAGCACGAGGTCCCCTGGGGCATCAACCGTCGCCGAGTGGTAACCATCGAAGATGGCAAGCCAGGAGAGCGTTCGATTTCGGTAGCCTGCATGCACTGTTCAGACGCCCCCTGTATGGCCGTCTGCCCGGTGGATTGCTTCTACCAGACCGAAGACGGTGTAGTACTGCACTCCAAGGACCTTTGTATCGGTTGTGGCTATTGCTTCTACGCTTGCCCGTTCGGTGCGCCCCAGTTCCCACAAGCGGGCAACTTTGGCAGCCGCGGCAAGATGGACAAATGCACGTTCTGTGCAGGCGGCCCGGAAGAAGACAACTCCACAGTTGAATTCCAGAAATACGGTCGTAACCGTATTGCTGAGGGTAAACTGCCGATCTGTGCGGAAATGTGCTCAACCAAAGCCCTGTTGGCCGGTGACGGCAACGAGGTGGCGGACATCTATCGCCAGCGTGTTGTGAATCGTGGTTTCGGTTCCGGCGCCTGGGGATGGGGCACAGCCTACGAGAAGAAAGGTGCATAAACTGGCCTGACTCATGCGGGGCCCTTCGGGGCCCCGACGTCGGTCAAGACGACAATTTCTTCTTGTTCATTCCGCTGGAGTGCTCTAATGAAAACAAAACTTTTTAGTGCCGCCCTCCTCGTGTTGGCGACACTGCTGTTCAACCCTGTGTGGGCACAAGAGTCCCCTACGGTTGACCGGACCGCGACCGGGGGGGCCCAAACCCTCGAAGACATCATGCGCCGCCAGCAACAGCTGGAGATGGATGATTCGTTTCGGTCTGAAAACCTCGGCAATCCTGAAAACGCAGCACCTACCACGGCGCCTCTGGGTACGAATGGCGGGCGCTCGGATGCCGATGTCTGGCGTTCAATCCGTTATAACGAGATCGATCCCCGAATTCAGTCCCCAGGCCCTGCCAACGAGGTAATGATTCAGGACGCAGGCATGCCCTGGTATCAACTGCGCGAAGGTCCGATCATCACGTACGGTGGGGGCGCCATACTCGGCTTCCTTGCGTTGCTGGTTGTCTTCTATTTCGTTCGCGGCAAGATCATGATTGATGGGGGCCCTGCGGGCACAACCATTCAGCGGTTCAAAGCCATCGAGCGATTCGGACACTGGTTGCTGGCAGGCTCTTTCATCGCACTCGGCATCACAGGCCTATTAACGCTGATGGGGCGTAGCTTCCTGATTCCGGTAATCGGCCACGACGCCTTTGCAACCATCGCTGCCGGCTCCAAGTGGGTCCACAACAACATCGCATGGTCTTTCATGCTGGGACTGGTGATGACCTTCGTAATGTGGATAGCCCACAACATTCCCAACAAGCTGGACTGGCAATGGCTCAAAGCGGGCGGGGGCATCTTTACCAAAGGGCATCCGTCGGCGAAGAAATTCAACGCTGGCCAGAAGATCATTTTCTGGACCGTGATGGTGTTGGGCGCCTCCGTTTCCCTGTCCGGGCTATCGCTGCTGTTCCCGTTCCACATGCCGATGTTTGCCGACACCTTCGGTATCATCAACAGCATCATTGGAACCAGCTTCCCGACTGAGCTCACGCCACACGAAGAGATGCAATACGCCAACATCTGGCACTCGATTGTAGCGTTTGTGATGATGCTGGCCATCATTGCCCACATCTACATCGGCTCCATTGGTATGGAGGGCGCGTTTGACGCCATGGGCAACGGCCAGGTGGACCTGGAATGGGCCCGTCAGCACCACGACCTGTGGGTCGCTGAGGTTGAAGCCAAACAAGGCAAAGGAGGTTCGTCGTGAAAGTCATGATTTCCGCTTTTGTCGCAGCTCTGCTGATTGCTACTGCTGCACCGATGGTGCTGAATCAGTTCGGCTGGTCGGCAGCCGAACAGGGCAGCAGTCCAACGAGTGTGCGCCTTGACTGATCAGTCCGGGGTATACCAGATCGACGCCGTCGGTCTGGTATGTCCTCTCCCCATCCTGCGTTTCAAAAAACGGACCAAAGACCTGCCCAGCGGAACACTGGTCGATTTCCTGGCAGATGATCCCACCGGCCGAAAAGACCTTCAGGCCCTCTGTGATATCACCGGCCACCGGATTGAATGGACCCGAGAGGAAGACGCTGGCGTTACCCGTTACCGTATTTCCCTGGCATAAAACTGCAACTGAACGTTCAATCTTTCCCTGCACTTCACCACATCCTCTTGGAAAATCAAACGCCAACAGCCTATCTTTAATTAGGCTCTCTAATAATTGGCATTCCGATGAGTTCAGACCCACTCTTTTCCACGCCAGGCGAGGAAAACGCCCTTTACCTGGAGCTTACCGACGGCATCCCCGGGGCAATCTTTCAGTATATTCTCCATCCTGACGGCACCGACCAGTTGAGCTACATCAGCCGGGGGTGTGTTGATCTGTGGGAGATTGAAGCGTCAGAACTGAAACGTGATCCAGGCCCACTATGGGAAATGATTCTGCCTGAGGATGTCGAGGGACTGGCCCGGTCGATTCGTGGTTCTGCGGAAGCCATGACCTTCTGGAGACACGAGTGGCGGATCAAGCCAGCTTCCGGTGTTGTGAAATGGCTGAGTGGCACCGGCACTCCCAAACAGCGTGAAAATGGAGACATATGCTGGAATAGCGTGATCATTGATGTAACACGCGAACGCCAGACCCAAGAAGCATTGGACAGCTTTTTCGATCAGCGCATGACGATGAACGCGATGGTCAACTTCGAGGGCAAGTTCGTGCGGGTCAATGGACTTTGGGAAACAAAGCTGGGCTATCGTCGCGACGAACTGGAAGGAGAGGTTTTCATCGAGTTTGTCCACCCGGAGGACCGTGAGAAAACCCTGAGCGAAGCCGGCAGAGTCATAGAAAACAGCGAAGGGTCATCGGAGTTTGAAAACCGGTATCGGCACAAAGACGGCTCCTACCGCTGGCTGTCCTGGTCCTCAGTGCCATCCCCAGAAACGGGGTTGATCTATGCAGTTGCTATTGATGTGACAGAGGCCCGCATCGCTGATGACAAGCTGCGTCAAGCGGCGACGGTATTCCAGAGTACGGTTGAAGGCGTGATGATCAGCGATCTGGATAACAGGATCATTGAGGTTAATGATGCCTTTTCCCAGATTACGGGCTATACGGAAGAGGAGGCAATCGGCAAAACGCCCCACCTTCTCGATTCGGGAAAACACGATCCAAGCTTCTTCAATGCCATTTGGCAAAGTGTTCTGGAAAACGGGCACTGGCGTGGTGAAATCTGGAGCCGCAGGAAAGACGGAAGTGTCTTCCCGGAACTGCTGACTATCAGCACTATTCTCAACAAAGACGAGCCGGTCGGCTATGTGACGGTATTTTCAGATATTTCTACACTGAAAGCCCATCAGGAAAAGCTGGATTATCTGGCTCACCACGATCCCCTGACGGGCCTGCCAAACCGCCTCCTTTTCAATTCCCGATTGCAACAGAGCATCCGTCTGTCGGAGCGAACCGGCCGTTCTATAGCGGTCTTGTTCATCGACATTGATCGATTCAAAAACATCAATGACAGCATGGGCCATCCCACGGGGGACGAACTGCTGAAGCACGTCGCTGCTCGCCTGAAGGAGCAGCTACGTGCTTCCGACACGGCGGCACGCCTGGGAGGAGATGAGTTCGTCGTTCTTCTGGAAGACATTGACGGCGCGGAACATGCCGGACAGGTCGCCGACACTCTGATGAAAGCGTTTAAAGAGACGTTCGCCATGGACGATGTCGAGATCGGGGTAACCGTAAGCATTGGAATCAGCCTCTTTCCGCAGGACTCCAATGACGCGGCAGAACTGCTGGCTGACGCCGATGCAGCGATGTATCAGGCCAAAGAGAACGGCAGAAACACCTATGCATTCTATTCGAGCGAATCAACCGCCCGGGCACTGGAGTACGTGTTCTTCGAGAATGCGCTCAGGCGGGCGGTTTCTGACAATCAACTCTTCCTTGAGTATCAGCCCCAGTTTGATCTGGAAGCTGGAAAACTCACCGGTATGGAAGCACTGATACGCTGGAAGCATCCAGACAAGGGACTGATTACACCGGATCGCTTCATACCGATTGCCGAGCAAAATGGCACCATAAGAAACATAGGACAGTGGGTGCTCCAAACGGCCTGCCACCAGGGGAAAGCCTGGCTGGATGCTGGCCTGGACATAGGGCGCATCTCTATCAATGTCGCTGCATCGCAGTTTCACGATGAGAACTTTCTTGCCGAGGTGTTAGCGATTGTGGACGAATCCGGATTGCCTCCAGAGCATCTGGAACTGGAGTTAACCGAGAGCTCGTTCATGCACCAACCCGAAAGGGCCATACCGAAGCTTCACGCACTCAGAAAGAGGAACATCACCATCGCCATTGATGACTTCGGTACCGGATATTCCTCCCTGAGCTACCTGAAAAGACTGCCCATCGACAAATTGAAAATAGACCGTTCTTTCGTGATGGATTTGCCGGATGACGAAGAAGACAAAGCCATTGTGCGCGCGATTATTGGTTTGGGAAAAACCCTCAAACTGAAAACGATTGCCGAGGGCGTTGAAACCGAGGCTCAGGTGGCGTTTTTCAAGCAGGCAAGATGTGATGCCCAGGGCTTTTACTTCAGCCGCCCCCTCGGCACGGATGCGATGGACGCGTTTCTTCGTTCGACGCAGACAACTCTGTTGTAAACGAACAGGATCGAGACCTGCGTCAGATCCATAGCAAACAAACCACCGTAACCCTCCCCTCACCTCTATTTAATACAGACGAAAAGGCCAAACAATGAGCGAGGAGAGTCGACCGGTAATGCTGACTGCCCGGCAAATAAGATTCCTGCAGGACCTGATCCTCGAAAAGCAGTACCAGCTTGCCGCCCAGCAGTCAGAGAATCAGCAGAGCACTGATTACAGTCAACTCAGCGAGCAGATGAGCCACACAACAGATCTGTTGATGCAGCTGACCGACGCATTGCCGGAAGATTGCGCAATTCCCCTCCAGGAAACTCCGGAAATCCCGGCGAGCACCTGCCCCTAGTGACCACCTCGTG